>JAGWBV010000080.1 GCA_021295715.1 Candidatus Poribacteria bacterium
TGACACCTCTCGATTTTCAAAGACAAAACTTGTCTTAAATTTGCGAAATTGTGGTCTGAATAAACGGTGGCACTTCATCTTGTAGCATAGGAGACCGTTAGTTTGTGCAAACTAATGATTAAGCGAAAACTCAACTGAGTTGAGTAAGACCCAATAGAGATCTTCGTAAGCAAGGTCTTTATCGGAATAAAGGTTCCGCTCTAAATAGCGTCTAAAATAGGTTTTTTCTTTAGCAGTTGGTAACCGGGACAAGACATTGAGATAGATATACTCCATCCGTTCCATCGGTTCGCGCCATTTTCCTAATACGTAATTTATAAAACTACCGAGCTCTTCGTGATTCGTGCTATCATTCACCATGTTCCCATTAATCATCATAAGTGCTTGAGGGATGGTTCCATTGAATGCTTCGATCTCTTCCATTTCACCGTTGTCAAGTAGGAAGATAAACTTTTTGAGATGCTCGCGTTTCATCCGCTCAAGTTGACGCAGCAGGTCCTGTCTCTTTTTCCTATTTTTCTTCTTCATACCTTCCATTCTGACTTGTTGAAGTCTTTCAAAACCGGTGGCTTGTAGCAGAGAAGAGAAGAACTGTTCGGCACTTAAAGGTTTCACATAGGCATGCGAGTAATAGAGCTGATCGTTTTTGTTACTCTCAATCGTTTGGGACGTGCGTTGATACGTTTCTGAATTCAAGATAGTCCGCATTAAGTGTTGTAAGTCATAGCCGTGAATGACAAAATCATTCGCGAGCCACTTCAAGAGTTCAGGATTGGTAGGTTGGTTTTCTTCTCCAAACCCATCAACCGGTTCGACAAAAGCGCGCCCCATAAAATGCTTCCAGATGCGATTCACGATTGCTTGACTAAAATAGGGGTTTGACTTATCAGTCATCCATTGCGCGAGTGCTCCCCGTTTTTTCAGGAGTGAGCCTTTGTATTCTGTCCCATCTAAGAAGCGCGGGTGGACTTGTGTTCCAAGGCTTTCCACCCAAATAGTCTCTTCTGGTTTGTCAGTAATAAGATAATTCCTGATTTTCATCTTATTACCTATCATATCTATGCCGTCGATGTATTTCTTTCGCTCACTCTTAATACCGGTGAAGAAAGCAGCAATGCCGTAATAATCCGCTTGGGTCCATATTTCCGTTTTATGATCGTGACACTCGGCACACTGCATAGGAAGACCTAAAAACAAACGCGAGGCATGTGAGGTCAGAGAGGGCGGCGAGTGCCTGTAACGCAGGATATAGTTTACTGCACCGTTGTTCCGTAATTCGCCATCAGCTGTGATGAGTTCTTGGACAAACCGGTTATAGGGTATATTGTTTGTTAGTTCCTCTCGGACCCAAAGCGTTAAGCCAACGCGGTGACTGTCTCTATCGCCACGCCTACCGATTAACCAGTTTATCCATAACTCTGTCCAATAGTCAAAGTAAGCATCGCTGATCAGCAGCTGCTCGATCTTTCTTTGACGTTTGTTTGAAGAACCGTCCTTGAGAAAATCCAAAACCTCATCGGGGGTTGGGATCTTTCCGGTCAAGTCGAGATAAACTCGGCGCAAAAACTCGGCATCGTCCGACCTCTTTGAGGGTTGAATACCTTTCCTTTTAAGCGTGGCGTTGATATACCTATCGAGGTGTTTTGTGCTTGATGGAATCTGCCGTATCGGTGCAACCGAAGTCTTGGTGCAACTGAGCGTCAAACAGGTAAAAACGAATAGGAAAAGTGAGGATACACCAAGATAGGTTTTCACGATAAACGGACCCTTGAACCTCGATTTTGATTAGGTTCAACCATCAGACTTACAAAGCGCATCTACTCCATCTACACGGAATTAAGTATCTAACTCCTCAGTAATTTAAGTTTAACCTATATATTCTGAAGACATCAAGGAAATCGGCAAAACCATGAAATAGCGGTTTGGTGATCGTTCCCACACAAGAATAGCGGAAAAGCGGGGATTAATTCCACCGAACGCCTGTCGGAATGATGCCGACATCTTCACCACGGCGCATCGCTTCCGCAGCGTCGAGGATACTCGCTAAATCGTGTTGTGGTTCAAAGTCTAACAGTGTTTTGATTTTGCTTAGATCGAACTCAAAATAGAGAGCTTGCGGGAGTTTCACATCAACAGAATCCATCTGGTAACGTTCACACAGATATGGAATAACCTCTTCATGTTTAAAGATGCCGTTTCCACCGAGTGTGAATTCTTCACCGACAGCCGCATCCTTTTCGATCCCTAAAACCAACCCTTGGACAATATCCCGGACATCTGTGAAATGCTCCTTGTAAGGACGTCCGTCAGAATTACGTTTGAGTATGAATTTTTCCTGTCCGTCCCAGAGGCTTTTGACGACATCTGCCGTCTCTAACTCAGCTGAATCATCGCCTGTATAATTCTTGTACCGATTGTGGATAGGACTAAAGACGAATTGCCTTGGCAAACCATCTTCGTTGAGGTATTCGCTCGGTTCAATGACGGTTGTGAAGCGGAAAACAGTTGAAGGCACACCATACTGGTGGTGATATGTCATGCACAATTCCTCGCCAATCCATTTCGTCAGAAAGTAGGGCATGTGATGGTATTTGGCAACCATGTCTTCGGTAATTAGCTCATTGAAAAGCCTACCTTTTTCGGTGAGTTCCCAATAAATCGCTTCGGTACAGGCATAGACGAGTCGATGAATGTTCGGGTTGACCTCGCGGATGCCTTCTAAAATATTGAGTGTTCCCATCCCATTGATTTCCAAGTATTGACGATTATCAAAGGGACCCCCGAACGCTGCGGCGATATGATAGATGGCATCTACGCCATCAACGGCTTTTTTGACATCCTCGTATTCGCGTAGGTCCCCAAGAACGGTTTCCACACGTTTCGTCCCGTCCCATCGTCCGACACGGTTGACATCCCCCGGATAGACAAAACTACGGATATCGTGTCCTTTTTCCAGTAACTTTTTGACAAGGTTCGACCCAATACGACCTGTGCCACCCGTGACTAAAATTTTCATTAATTTTTTCTCCTAAAATCCAACAATAGTAAAGCATACAATTACCTCAACGTTGCGACAGGGGTACAAAACTCGCCAGTGAGGTGGGTGGATCTGTTTCCTCCAGTAGCGTCTACACATTTCTTATCAACGGAATATAAGAAGTAGGGCTGCACTTTAGGTGGATGCAGCCCTGCTTTACAACTATCTTCGCAGAGCCGTGAACGATGTCCAGTCACTTACGGTTCAACGAAAGAGGTCGTTGTTAGGATTTTATCTCTGCCCACCTAACTGCTAATTTATCCCTTGGCTCTACAGAATATGCGGTGCTTATGAGCTTTATATTATCTATTGCCCACCACCAATCATTTTGAGCATCAATAACACCGAAACTAATAGTCATCTCAGCAGCACCGGTGGGGTTGTCGATGGGGATTTCTAACGTTTCGTTTATCTGTTCCCCATCGTTTATTTTTTCCTCTTTGAGCTTAAGGGTAGGAATGGTAACAAGGGTATGCGCGCCTGCGTCAATACCGACGCTCTCGAAGAGTAGAATTTGATCTTCCTTACCGCCGTCAAAACTTACGATTATTTCAGCAGTTTGGGTATCTTCAGGACGCCAACTCGAATCCAATGTTAAGACGAGCGATTTTGCGGCTGCGCCCTTGATTTTAATGGGTGGGGTAATTAAGTGTCCGTTCCAACGACTAAGAGCGTCAGGATCGCCATTTCCGCCCCAATCGTCCCACTCATCAGGGTCAGAAACAGCTCCTTTACCGACACCTTTGCCGTCATTATGGACTCCTGTGAACTCACTACGCCGCTGGTCTTCCGCTGTTCGTGTCCACCACTCAAGATCAACAATTGCCCACGTTCTCCACTCAGGCATCCCGAGGTCTTTAGGATTTTCGTTTGTAATTTCCCAACCTTCAGGAGGTGTGCCTGACCAAACGTCTTTATCTTTAATCTGCTCCAGTATACTTGCTTCGAGTTTCACGTCCTCAAAATCTTCCTCAAGAAGGACAACATCACGGCTCCAAATTTGTGGTGCTATAAGACAAAAGGTTATCATAAGAACCACGTATGTAATGATTCTTGTAGTGCTACTATTCACAATTAGGCTCCAAGGATTTTAACCCAATGATGATATTGTGGCGATGTATTTCATATCCTGCCACAAATATCGCTAACACGCAAACATCTCTGTTCTGCAATTTAAACCTTGCTGTGTATGAAAACAAGCCTCTAAAATGTCACAGCGTATCCATCGGTTCTCGGATCAGAACCACCGATGAGCGCGCCCGATTCAGGATGAACCATGATAGCTTGAGCACTCCCTGGACCACCCCAATCACCAACAATCTGGAGTTCATGTCCCCTTTGTCCTAATCCATCCTTGGTATCCGAGGAGAACCGGTTTTCTAACTGGAGGTCATTGGAACAGGTGTGTGGAATAGTGGATTCCATCGGGTTCTGCAAACTCCGCCAGCGCGGGGCAGAGACCGCTTCCTGTGGTGTCATTCCGAAGTCAAGCATGTGAGTAACGAGTTGGAGGTTCGTTTGGACCTGCGTATCTGCTCCCGGTGTGCCGCATGTTAAGACGGGTTGACCGTCCTTTGTTACAATGACAGGGTTCATGGTATGGCGGACGCGTTTGCCCGGCATCAGACAGTTGGGATGCCCCTCTTCCAAATGCCAATAGGTCATGCGATTGTTCAAAAGGACCCCTGTGTCGCCCGCGATGAGGCTGGAACCGAACCCTGACTGGATACTCTGCAGGATACAAACGAGATTTCCCGCCTGATCCGCAGTGCAGAAACAGGTTGTATCTTCGTGTGTTTCTGGGCCACCTGCTGGAACATCAAAAGCCGCCTTGTCTAAGTCGATACATTCCGCTCGTTCAGCGGCGTAGGATTTAGATAACATCCCTTCTATCGGAACGTCCACCCACTCTGGATCCGCCATATATTGTTCCCGATCCGCGAAGGCAAGCTTTTTCGCTTCAACCATCAGATGTACACTTTCGGCAGTATTGCACCCTAAGGTTTGCAAATCAAAGCGTTCAACCATGTTTAATTCTTGAAGTAAGATATGCCCGCTTGAGTTGGGTGGCATTTCATAAACCTCGTATCCACGGTAGTTGACATGTATGGGATCAGCCCAGTGGGCATGGTAGTTCGAGAGATCCTCGGCTGTCAAGAGTCCATCGTAGGCACGGCTGAATTCGCCAATGGCTTTAGCGATCTCACCTTCGTAGAATATCTCTCTTCCGTGTTTGGCGATTTTCCGAAGGGTTTTACCAAGGTTGGGGTTCGCGAGGAATTGGCCTGCGGCGATCGGTTCGCCATCGTTGGTAAAGACGGCACGCGAATCTGGTTCGGCAGCAAAACGAGCGTTTTCGCCTTTAAGTCCGCCTGCCAGCCTATGACTCACGGGGAATCCGTCCTCGCAGAGCGAAATCGCTGGTGCGAGAACATCTTCTAATTTGAGTGTTCCGTAGCGTTCGTGTGCGAGAAGCCATGCGTCAACGATCCCTGGCACTGAGACGCTTCGCATGCCTTTCATCGGGATCCCGCCATCTTTGAGGTAGGTTTCTCGGGTAGCGGCACGCGGGGCAGGACCCGTTCCATTTACCGCCTCAACCTGCCCGGTTTCCGCCCAATAAATGAGGATAAAGCCATCGCCCCCAAGTCCGGAACCAGCAGGTTCAACCATACCGAGAGCTACAGCGGTTGCGATAGCAGCATCAACAGCGTTGCCCCCAGCCATCATTGTCTGAATACCCGCTTGTGAAGCGAGGACGTGTCCAGATGTAACCATGCCGTTTTTTCCCATCACAGAGGGACGGAACGCTGAAGCCGTAATACCGTGTGGAGATTGCATTTTTTAATTTTTCCTTTTTTTAATTTTTCCTTGCGGTTAAATAACGTGCGTTAGAACTATCAAATGCGTTTCTTAAATCCGCTCTCCATTACATTACGAGCTACGGGTTTGGACGATAACCTCTTACCCTACTGCTGATTGCTATAAGCAAGCATCTTCTTGGCGAACGCTTCAACATCAACTTTTTCGTGCGTTCGTGCTGATTCGTTGCATGCTTCCATGAGTATCCATGTACCGAGTGTTGTGTCCTGCATCCAGTCCCGATCCGTTCCGTTAGCAATCGCTTGTGCAAATGCATCAAACTGGAGGCGATCGTCCTCTATGAGACCGGCATGCAAATCTTGAAGGGATAGGTCTTCAATGGTTTGGCCGAGTCGGAAGAGTTGTAGGTGTCCTGCATCTCGTCGGAGATCTCCGACCTCGCCGTGGAAAGTCCAATGTCCACTCCACCCGAACGGAGTTGTATGCGCTGCCCGTGTGCCAGCATAAGAGAAAGGCGCACCGTTGGCATACTCCATAAGAGCGTTGCCACCAGCTGTTCCCCAAGCTTCAATCTGTCCAAGCTCTGGATCTCGCCGGTTATGGACATGCGCGGTAACGTACTTAGGAATTCCCTTCGCGGCGACAAGTTGATCGAGTTGGTGACTCGTGCCGGCGTGGAAGAAAAGCCCATCAACATAGGCATCGGGTTGCCGGGAATCTGGACCTGTGTATAAGTTTTGGCGAATCCAGAATCGACACTCACCCGCTATCATCTCACCAATGCCACCCTCTTCCCGAAGCCATTCCCGCATTTTCGCAGCAGCAGGATTCCAACGCTTATTCTGCCCTTGGACGATCATCAAGTTAGGGTTCGCTTTATGTGCGCTTATAATGTCGTGGAATTCTGCCTGTGTCGTTGCGATTGGTTTGACACAGAGGGTATGCATACCGAGGTTCAGGCTTTCAACAATTAATTTGGCGTGAACGGTTGTTGAAGCATAGATAAGACATGCCTGTGCCTCGTGTTTCTCTTTCGCTTCGGTTATTGTCGTGTAAATACGATCGGCAAGATAGTCAGGGACATCCCCATCTAAACTTGCTATAGCTTCGCGAGCTTCAGGGAGATTAATATCTACACAGGCAACCGGGTTAAGCCCTTTTGAATTAATCTGTGCTTGTAGGCGACCGTGCGCGAAATGGGTGCATCCGACATGAATCGTGGGAATCGGCATTTATAAATCTCCTTGTATTGGCTATCGGTTTCCTTCAGCAATCGGTTTTCAGAATGTTCTTTTTGACCGCTGACTCCCGATAGCCATCTTGGTACAATTTCGCGCTTAGGATACCTCAACGACAGGTGGATTGATGAAATCGTGATATTTCTGCGCTACTTTTCCAACGCTTGCATCGCCAGCATGGATAAGAACGCGGAACCGGAAGTGCATCTCCTCACCGTGTTTGAGCGTGTAGGAACCGTCTTTAGAAGGATCGCTTTCAAAAGCGCCACCTCCGAATATATTGCTGCCCATTAACCCATAATTGCGCACATGCCAATACGTCGGATAGCGTGGGTTGACGATATGATCGAACACAGCAATACCAACAGGTGTTCCATCAACAACACCAGAATAATCGCACCAGTTCGCGCGCTTCCCCCAAGTTTCTGCTTCATTGATACCACCAAAGGCGTTCTCTATCTTCCCACCGTCGGAAGCGTTCATGGATGGATGCACCCGAATTGAGATAATACCGCCCTCCTTGGTATCTCCGAAATGGACATCTCCCACGGAAGCGATAAAACTGAGATCGAGATCAAGAAGTGCGGCATCTTCAGGTAGGTTGTAGATACGGAAATTCTGCACATCCGTCATCAAAACCTCCCCCGCCTGTGTCCGCCAACTGTTTTGCGTATAAAGTCTACCGACGACAGCCCCACCCTGTTTTTGTGTGAAGCCTTGATGCACAACTTTTCCAGAATTACTGCCTTCCCCCCACAAGTCAACATCATTGACTTCGCCATAGGCGACGTAGAGGGAACGATGGTGGACGTGGTCCTTTGAAATGTCGCTTGTTTCACCGCGTGTTACTTCGCGTCCATTTGGACCGAGAACCGGAAAGAAATATGGACGAAACTGCCCAGTGTTGTGAGAAGTTGCGTAGCGAAATGTTGTAAAATGCCGGTTATTAAGTGTTACGGTTATTGTTTCGGCTTTTTCTTTTAACTGAACGCCTGTCTCGCCAGCAACACTTCCTTCCGATAGGGTGTAGGTCCGCGATTCACCAGCGGCAAGTCCATCAAGTATCCAAGTCAAGGTAGTCGTGCCATTCTCGTCAGCGTAGCACTGTGCTGAAATGACATCACCGGATGCGACATCTGTTAAGGTGACGGCACGATCGTGGAGTTGGCTCACGCCGGGATGGTTGACGTTAATGCTAACAGGACACTCATCCCGATTGTGAAAACCAGCATCGACAGTAAACGTCGGAAGATTCTGATTTGACATAAATTTCCTTCTTCGTATCTTGATTCCCCTCAGAAATTTTCCTAAGTAGCGAAGGGGCTAATTGCCCTGTTTGTAAGAGCCATACAGTTTTTAGGTGTGGCTATGGTTGTTTCAAGGAGGAACTAAAGGGATACTTTACCCTATTGATTAGCTCTCCTCAGAGGTGAGGGCGAGGATTCCCTCTTCTTCGCTATTGTAATTCTCAAAGACGCTCATTAAGCGTCCGAGAATGAGAAGATTTCGGATATGCGCACCTGCGTTGACGAGTGCCGTCCGCCCGCCTTTGCGGGAGACCGTCACGTTCACAGATACCAATGTGCCGAGTCCGCTACTGTCCATACGGGTAACATTCTCGAGGTTAAAGATAACTTTTGGAGAGTCAAAATGCTCCTCCAGTTCCTCATTAATCTGTTCTCTAATTTCAGCGTTTGCCGCACCAATCATGCGGCCCGTGGGTCGAATAACAATGACCCCTTCTCTTTGTCGGATTTCTGCTAACATCTATTTTCCTTTCTTAATTACTTGCATTAGGAGTTAATACGGGTTTACGGATTATGCCCTAACAAAGAAATTTTCAATAGGTTAATATAGTTGATTTTAAAAATTTTGTCAAGATTCTCAAATAGTTTTCTCTAACGTCCGGCGGACGGTGGAGGTGGCCAGTGAAGTCCGCGTTGACCTGATAAGGCGCGGTTGGGAGACGGACGATACGCTCGGTCGGGCAATCCGACAAGTTTACCATCTTCTATCCAGTCTTCATCATCTCCGTAGAGTTCACCGATCAGGTGGTTTGTCAGTCGTTCCAGTATCTCAGCATGCGCTGATGAATCGGCGAGGTCGTTCAATTCCCTTGGATCCTTTTCCAGATCGAAGAGTTGACGGTAGTTTCCAGTGGCGTAGTAAATAAGCTTAAAGCGTCCCTCATGAATCATGCGGGTCGCACTGCCGCCTTCACCAATTTCGCCGTACAACCAATCGCGCTTTTCGTCACCCACCATCGGTATCCCATCTACGGTATCTGGAATGTCAATTCCTGCGAGATGCAGGAGTGTCGGCATTACATCTTGCCATCCGACGAGTCGGTCATCCACTCTGTGATGTCCTACGCGTTCATCGCCTGCGGTGCCAACGAGGAGCATAGGAACGTTGGTGGAATCCTCATAATAGAGTCGTTTCGCCCACATCCGATGATTTCCGAGCATGTCGCCATGGTCAGAGGTAAACAACAGAATCGTATTGTTCAGTAGTCCTTCCTCCCGTAAAGTACCAATGACAACGCGCAATTGATGGTCGATCTGTGTACAGAGTGCATAAAAGGCTTGGCGTGCCGAACGAATCTGGTCTTCTGTAAAATGCTTGTCCTGTTTCTGTCGCGCCTTTAGAGGTAACGGTAGCTGCTCAGTTTGCTTCGCCCATTCGCCACAATATGGCATATCCACATCAATATCGCGATACATATCCATGTAGCACTGAAGCGGTGCCAAGGGTGGATGTGGATGGCAATAGGAAAGGTACCAGAACCCGGGACGTGTTGGATCGCGGCGTTTAATCATCCGCACCATCTGCTGCGTGCTCCAGTTTGTGATATGACAGTCTTCAGGGAGATGCCAAGGACGGTTGAGATAATCGTTGTTACACATCCCGTGCGCGAACTGTTGGCCTGCATAGCCTCTGTCACCGAGGAAAAGCTCATAGTCATCGACCACGCCGTGCTGCAGTCTACCTTCCTCACCTAACAGCACGTCATCGAAACCGATACGGCTCCGCTGGGGATGGATGTGCAACTTGCCGACAGCGTAGGCTTGATACCCTGCATCCCGGAAGGTCTGTGCGATTGTTGGGAGCCCATTTAATCCTTGACGGTCGTTGAAAACTCTGTCTTTATGGGTTCGTGTTGTTGTGCCGGTCATCAACGTTTTTCGCGCTGGAACGCACACGGGGCACTCGCTGTAACCGCGTGTGAAACGGGTGCCAGCGCGAGCAAGTGTGTCCAGCGTCGGTGTTTGGATGGCAGGATGTCCACTGATGCCTAATAACGAGTTGGGCCAATGATCTGTCGAAATCAAAAGAACATGTGGTTTGTCGCTCATAGTTATCCTTATTTATCGATCATACCGCGCAAAGTAAAAGGTTATGAGCGGTTCATTTGTATCATTGATGAGACTATGCCCCGGATTTGACGAAGCCACGGAAACAGCATCACCCGGCATCTGCCGATAAACATTCTTGCTGACGACGTGGATGCCATTGCCTTCAAGCATATACCAAACCTCATCCATATCGGGACCGTGACCATGTGTATCAGGTGTTTGCATCGCTTCAATCCGAACCACCAACACAGAATGCAGGACTACTAAACCGTCATCTTGACCGAAAATCGGATGCACAAGATGCGTCCAATGCCCTTGTCCTAAGGGTCGTTCGCGGTAGTTTCTGATGGGTAAACACCGCTCGTCAAATTTCATACGCATTATCATATCAAAACATGTAACAATTGGCAAGTGAAAAAGTTTGCAACCAACCCCGATCTGATAAAAAACCCTACAATCATACGCGCATTACTGTGGTATTTGTTAGATAGGGCGAATCAAATTCTGTCATGCAGTCTGCGTTGCATCCCGGAACCGGAAAAAGACGTACCGATAGCGGTTTGTTTAGCTGTATGGAGAGCGTAGCGACATCCTTCAGAATAGAGGTAATTTGAGATGTCGAAGCATCGCCGGGTATCGGAATGGTATCCAACCCCGTCCCACAGACAGTGGAATAGAGGAGAAGACTGTCAAGGTTAAAATAGCCCGCTTCACTTCGTTTTCCCAAACCTACATCCTCAAGGACAGGGAGCATTAATCCCGAATATCCACAGAGCGGCAGTGCGAGCGATTGGAGTGTGCGGGTCAGACCGGCAGCAACTGTTAACGTGCCTCTCTCGCCAAAATAACCTGGAAGTTGTTGCTCCATGGCATAAGCGATGCTTTCATTGCCCATCGGTGCAAGCGATGCATCTATACCGACAAACTTCACCCCCCACTCCTGCGCAAAGGTTTGTGCGAGTGCGACAATTTTCTGACCTTCTGCTTCCATGACAGTTTTCAGGTTTTGCAAACCGACTTCTAAATTCGGGGCATCTGTGAAAGCGTCTTGCACAAGGTCTATAGCCTGCCATCCGATGCTGAAGTTAGTTCGAGCGTCGTGCCAGTACGCCGCTGGAAAGAAGGGGGTATTCGGTGGGCAGTTCATCAACACTGCAAAACGTAGGTTTCCGTAACCAGCATCGGTTCGGTGTGCAATTTGCTGTATTACCTCAGCAGTGCTTTCTGCTATCTCTGATGCTACACGTCCAGATTGCGTCGTAAGGGTGACGGTAGCAAAGAGTATCTCACTGTGGATAATTATATCGGCGATGCGAGCAATATGCGTTTGGGTGTGCCGTTTTCCGGGTAGGATTGTTCCTAAGTTAAGAAACTCGATTCCTAATGTCCGTGCATCGGATTCCAACCTTAAGATTGTATCTACGTCCCGATTCTCATCCCAAATTTGACAACTTACACGAGTTGTTTGGACCTCGAAACCATTCGTCTCAAAATAGGTTTGACAGTCAGCGTTAAATTTTGCTGCACGTTGAAGTTGGTATGGCGAAAAAGGGAGTGGAATGCCTGTAGTAATCGTTCGGATTTTCATATTGATCGTATTAACCCATCAAGCTTGATCTTCGCCATAAAGTCCTATATGCCGATAACGCTCATATCTTTGTTGAATCAGTTGTTGCGGTGTCATCTGCATCAGTTCCGTGAGATGCTTACGGACTGCGCGTTTGACGTTACGGGCAGCGGCTTCCGCATCTCTGTGTGCGCCGCCGAGTGGTTCGCGGATAATTTGATCAATAATCTCTAACTTAAGCAGATCTGGGGCAGTCGGTTTATAACCTTCGGTTGCTTCGGGGGCGTGTTCGCCTTTATCCTTCCACACAATGCCACTGCAGGCTTCAGGTGGTGCGACACAGTAGACGGCATACTCCATCATCAAGACGCGATTTCCGACTGCGATTGCCAAAGCACCACCACTTCCACCTTCGCCGATAATAACAACAAGGATCGGAACCTGCAGCGTCATCATCTCTGCGAGGTTTTCAGCGATCGCCATTGCTTGTCCATATTCTTCGGAACGAAGATCAAAGTGTGCCCCGGGTGTATCAACAAAACAGACTAAGGGGCGGTTGAATTTATCGGCTAACTGCATCAATCGTCTTGCCTTGCGGTAGCCCTCCGGATGCGTGTAACCGAAATTCATTTCCTGTCGCTCTTCAAGGTTCGTGCCTTTCTGTTGCGCAAGGTAAACAAGCGGCTGTCCGTCGAACCATGCAAAACCCCCAACGAGTGCCCGATCGTCACCG
The DNA here is from genome assembly GCA_021295715.1 of Candidatus Poribacteria bacterium. Classification (NCBI taxonomy): domain Bacteria; phylum Candidatus Poribacteria; species Candidatus Poribacteria bacterium. The sequence continues at coordinate 12,755 of JAGWBV010000080.1, forward strand.
TATAGTTTATCGCTGTGGAGTTCGACATGTTCCTCGAAAAGCGCGTTGATATAGAAGGGGGCTTGTGGACGTTGGGTATGACGTGCTAATTTTACTTTATCCCAGCGGCTTAGTTTTTGGAAGGTTCGTTTTGTGAGTTTATTAGCATTCTGCTTTAGTGCCTCAAGTCCTTCTGCGAGGTCCAAGTCCGGATTGATTTGCGCGAAGGTTTCCAATTGTGTGAGGTGTTGTTCCAATTCAATGAGTGGTTTTTCAAATTCTAACTCTGTTACGTTCATATTTTTCGATCCTTTACCATTATGGTTTAATCGCAGCGTCACTACAAATTGATTCAGCGCGATGCTTGCCGAAGGGCTATCCACGTGCAGATTCCGATGCCAATAATGATGAAGGCAAAGGGTAAGCCGGATACAAGCGTGGCAGCCTGCAGTGACCGGAGCCCACCGCCGAGCAAGAGTGCAATTGCAACGAGCCCCTCAACAGAGCACCAAAATACGCGTTGCCTCGCAGGTGCCTCCATCTTGCCGCCGGCGGTAATCGTGTCAACAACCAACGACCCCGAATCCGACGTTGTGACGAAAAAGGTGATGAGCAGCACAATACTGACGAATGAAGTGAGCTGCGCCAACGGTAGCTTCGCAAACATTTCAAAGAGTGCAGCCGCATACGCCCCTGTCTCAACACTCTCCATCACGCCGGTGTAGCCATTGGTGAGGAATACTGAAGCACAGTAACGTAATCAGCATCGGTAGCAGCAGCACACAGCACAAGAATTCGCGAACCGTGCGTCCGTTTGAAATTCGGGCGATAAACGTGCCGACGAAGGGCACCCAGGTAATCCACCAGGCCATGTGGAAAGCGGACCAGTCATGGATAAAGTAGGAATCCGTGCGCCCCACCCAATTACTGAACGGTACGACTTCAACGACATAGTCCCCAAGTGCCTTAAAAAAGGTCTTGAAAATCACGTCTGTCGGCCCGACGACGATGACGAATGAGAATAGGACTATCATAATCCAGATGTTGATTTGGCTCAGCCGTTTGATACC
>JAGWBV010000081.1 GCA_021295715.1 Candidatus Poribacteria bacterium
TCCGATGTTCTATACACAGAACGCTGATAAGTTAGCGAAAGCACAAAAGGCACATTCCCGTAAAGTCAAAGGGTCTAATAACAGCGAACGTCAACGCAAGAATGTGGCACGTATCCACAAGAAAACTGCGAACCAGAGAGCAGACCATCATTGGAAACTTGCGATAGACTTGTGCCGTCAGTTCGATATTCTGTTCTTTGAAGACCTCAACTTTGAGGGCATGAAACGCCTTTGGGGGAAACAGATTTCCGACGTTGCCTTCGATGAGTTCATGCAGAAACTGAAGTATCAAGCAAAGAAACCCCAAAGAAACCGGATAAACGGATACGCGCTGTCCTGAAGATTGACCGCTGGACACCTTCTACAAAGTGCTGTTCTGTATGTGGACATAAAAATGAAACCCTAACATTAGCAATCCGTGAATGGCAATGTCCGAAGTGTCATACACATTTGGATAGAGACCAAAACGCTGCACTGAACATTCTTAAGGAAGGGATAGTTTCCTTTGGGTTAGGCGTTGTAAGACCGATTGTTTTGTTTAACAAAATTGTCGGCTGCTCCGTTGAAGCGACCAGTCCGCTTCTCAATTCCACAAATGCTTCTGCTTAACTTTGGCAGAAGCCCCCGACTTCAGTCGGGGGTCTATCACGACTCCTTATACGTTCTGAATGTTTCCAGGCTCAATATATAAATTTTGAGGAGGAAACCCAGACGATAAATCGTTTCGGATCTACAAAACATTCTCAATAAATCTGAGACTTTTTAAGGTGCGTTCGGTATGATGTTCAATGAAGTTACCAAGCAGACGTTTAAGTTCCTGATGATTGCGGGAGGAGGCACGGATACGGTTGAACCGATTCCATTCAGACTTCCGAAGCACTTTCAGCAATTCGCAACTACCGAGTGCGATTGTAAAGGCAGCACCATCTCGATTTTTGCACTCGCCACACAGCACACCGCCGTATCGGACGCTGAAAGCGATGCCGAATCCACCCATCGTTTCACTCTTTACAGCTGAACTGCAATGCACACATCGTGAAAGTTCCGGTCCATACCCTGCACAATCGAGAAACTTAATCTCAAACCCCCGTGCAAGCAACGGGACATCCTCCACATGAACTAAAAATTGGTTGGTGGTGTGAAGGAGATTGAAAATTTCAGGGCTGGCGATTCCCTCTGATGCGATGCTATCCACCAACTCGGCGAAATAGCACCCGTAGGTGATGCGCGTAAAATCGGAGCGAACCACGTCGAATCCGTCAATTAGATTAAAATCGGTGATGTTTTGCAATTCCCGATTCTCGCGATGCTGAAAGAGGAGTGTTCCGTGGTTGAGGAGTTCTAAACGACCACCGAAGCGGCTCTTTGGACTTTTCACGCCGTAAGCGACTGCTTTAATTTTCCCGAAGTCAGGCGTGTAGAAGGTAATGATTTTATGGAATTCTTGAAGGGGAAAGGTGCGAATGACAATCGCTTGGGTCTTTTGGGCTGCCATGGTTTTAGGTGCAGTGGATGCGTTATCACTGACGGAATAAAGTCGGGGCGAGAGGATTTGAACCTCCGACCTCCTGCTCCCGAAGCAGGCGCGCTAGCCGGGCTGCGCTACGCCCCGTTCTCGGATTGTCAAATTTTAATTCCAAATTTGCAATGTTGACACAAATCCCACCCTCTTTGGAAACAAGTACGCTTTAAAAGTCCACCCGCGGAATGAAGTTCAGTGATTCCGATGCTCCTAAGATGCACCACCGATGTCGATATCCGGCATCTGAAGATGAATCCTATGAATGCGTCGTTCATCCGCCTCGAATATGGTAAAACGGATACCGCGGTAGGTAAATTGTGTCCCCCGTTCAGGCACACGCCCAAGGTGGTCCACGACGAAGCCCCCGATCGTATCAATGTTTTCCGCTTCGAGTTCTGTACCGAGTCTCTCATTTAACTCAATAAGATTCAGTCTCGCATCGATCGAATAGGTATTGGCATCCATCTGGACGTAGTCATCCTGTTCATCCATTTCGTCTTCATCGTGGATCTCACCGACAATTTCTTCAATGATATTTTCTAAGGTTACGATCCCAGCGGTACCGCCATATTCATCCACAACGATCGCGATGTGCTGTTTATGTGCCCGAAGTTCTCGGAAGAGCTCTGATATATTCTTGCTCTCCGGTGTGAAGAAAGGACCTCGATCAACGATCAGTTCCCTCAGATTAATCGGTTTGCCTGCCTCCCAGCAATCCAACATATCTTTAACGTGTAAAATTCCGACAATTCGGTCAATGGTTTCTTCGTAGATTGGGATACGGGTATGTCGACAGGCGATTGTTGTCTGCAAAACCTCGTCACCGGGGGTGGTGACTTCAAGACAGACCATATCGGTCCGTGCGACCATAATTTCTCGAACAACTTTGTCCGGTAAGTCTAAAATCCGAGAGATCATTTCTCGGTCATCTGGTTCTAAGATTTCTTGGCTATCGGCGACATTGTCGAGTGTCTCTAAAACCTCTGGGGATACGAGGCTGTCTTGTGCTGATGTAACTTTACCTCCAAAGACACGGACAATAAGGTTGGCGAGAAAATTTAATGGAATTAAGACTAAGAACCCACCCCAATAGATTGCGCGTAGTACACTGAGCGCTCGAATCGTCGCTTCCCCTGTGCTACCCTGCACATAATTCTTCGGGAACAACTCAGTAAAAACGACGAAACAGGCAACTGCGAGTGCCGCATTTGCCACAGGGTATTTCCAAAACGTCATAAATACCATAACGCTGACCACTATTAGAATCGTTTTGGCAGTGATAATAGTCAACGAATAACGGCGTGGGTTGCGCAATAGGGAGGTCAGTAGTTCGTAGCGTTTGCCACCCTCCTCGGCAAACTTGAGAATATCATCTCGCGTTAACCGAGCAAGTAACGCTTCGGCAGCTGAAAACAGGGCATTGAGAATTAAAAGTATGCCTAAGCTAACAAGTTTGATCACTAAGGCTAGGTCGTCCAATTTTTAATTTTACCTTGCGGTTAAACGACGTAGGTTAAAACTTTGCCGTGCCTTCCGTAAGAGTCGCCTGCGCCGTTGTTGCAGGCTACCGGCTTGGTATCACCAAGAACCAGCACACTGTCCTATATCCGCCTGCAAATCGAGGGAACGAAAGATACTTTCCTGTTTTTCAAACATGATCTCGGCTTCTTCTTGCGTCTGATGGTCGTAACCCAAAAGGTGTAGCATGCCATGTACTGTGAGCACTGCGGTTTCGGTTTCGAGGTTCCCGTGAGTTCCGCTGAACCCGTCCGTTGTCGATGCTTGTCGTGCCGCGGTTTCAAGGGATACAACGAGATCTCCGAGCAAACTTGGATTTACATCACTATCTTCACCTTCACGCATTGAAAACGCTAATACATCTGTCGGTGCATCAATGCCACGATAGTCTCGGTTGAGTTGTCTCATGTCAACATCATCTGTCAAGAGGACACTGACCTCGCACGGCTCTGCGTCATGCGCCTCTAACGTTGCACGCACCGCGCTATACACCACCTCTACATCAAAAGTGGTATAGCAACTCGTATTGGTAACCCGAATCAAAACGGTTATCCTTCTCCGTTGGAGACATCCGATGAAGTTACTCCGTTCCGTCTCACATTGTGCGGTGATGCCTGCTCATACGCCTCAACAATGCGTTGGACGAGTTCATGCCGGACGACATCAACCTTGGAAAAATAGACGAATTGGATACCTTTGATATCCGAAAGCACTTCTTGTGCGTCTGCGAGTCCTGAGACCTTATGGTTCGGCAGATCCGTCTGCGTAATATCGCCCGTAACCACCGCTTTTGAATCGAAACCGAGTCGGGTCAAAAACATCTTCATCTGCTCAATAGTGGCGTTTTGTGCTTCATCAAGGACGACAAACGAATTATTGAGTGTCCTGCCTCGCATGAAAGCGATAGGTGCGACTTCAATAACATTGCGTTCAATGTATTTGTCGAGGGCATCCGCGGGCATCATATCATAGAGGGCATCGTACAATGGTCGTAGGTATGGATGGACCTTGTCTGCAATGTCGCCGGGTAGAAAGCCGAGACGTTCACCGGCTTCAACAGCCGGACGCGTCAAGATAATACGACTGACCTGTCCGCTTTTGAGTGCGGAAACCGCCATCGCCATAGCGAGATACGTCTTTCCCGTTCCCGCCGGTCCGATGCCGAAGACCAAGTCGTTGTGCTTAATTGCCTCAACATACCGTTTCTGCCCAGCAGTTTTCGGACGAATCACACCGCGTTTCGAGAATACTGGAATAGACTCGGCTCCAGTTTCACCGAAAACATCTCGTTCACCCGCACCCGACGCTCGAATTACATAGTTGACATCGGTTGCCTGAATGCGTTCACCTTTCCGGATGCGGTGAAGTAGGGATTCGAGAACCGTTGTCACCTGGTTAACTTCTGTGATATCTTCACCAATGACAGCAACGCTGTCACTTTTCAAAACGACGCGAACATCAAACCCATCTTCAATAATTTTCAAGAAGGCATCACTTTGCCCGAAGAGGGCTTGTACTTCAGCGTTGCTCTGTATGGGAACACCCTTCGATTCTTGTTTTTGCAATCGAATTCTAATCCTCCAGCTATTTAAATTGGAAACCTATCGGTTTCACCTTGTGTGGTTTGTCTAAACCTTAGCGCAACTGCTAAAAAATGTCAAATTTTAGGAGTTATACACAATTTGCTTTCTCGACTGCCGAAATTCCGACATCTCCAGCAAAAATTGCCGTGAATAAATCCTATCAGTGACTCCAATTTTATAAGATTTTAAAACAAAAGTCAAGTCGATTTTATTACCTTCTCAGAACTATTAATTTTCGGTTCTCTATCCATCTTTGTAAGAAAGCCGACCGGGAGGTCGCTCCTACAAGCATAGCAGTCAGCGGTCAATAAGAGTCGTGAGAATTGAACGCCTCTAACTACCTACCATAGAATCTAATTTCATGGATCGCAGCCCCTTTAAGTGGAATTTGCATTTCTCCCTCTCTCCTCTGTTTCCGCCACTGTCGGCTTACCTTCTCGGTTGTCTCCTTGCTTGCGTCCATCTTTTTCAGAGAAGTTTCCATCTCTTTGATGACAGCCTCGCTGTATACGCCAACATTTTCAGCGTCTGTCGACGCGTTCGCTGTCAATCGCAAATAGAGTATTTTCCGTCTAATTTGGAACCTCACGGGTTGTGTACCTGTAATTTTTTCACCGCGTTTGTCTTCAATAGCCTCAAACGAAAGCATCCATTTCGACGATTTCTCTTCAACGGTAGCATCTAAAATGAAATTAGAGATCGTCGAAGCAGGATAGACTTCGATATAGTCAATGTATGTTGGCGCGTCGAGTTTAATCAATGTCTCCGTTTTTAGGCTACCCACGACTTCATGCTGGTACTGCCGTCTGCTGTTACTTCCTCGTCCGAACCCCTTTTGGATAGTCCCATGCGCTTCAAAGACACCCACCATTTCAGGATTTTTCTCACAGAATAGGCGTGAAGCCGAAATTTCTACAGGCGAGGGCTCTTGCAATATAGCGCACCCGGCAACGCCAAAAATTAACATGAACACTACAAAACAGCAGGACATCGTTAGGCTAAGTTCAAAGTTATAGGCTATCGATTTTCTGCTCACGGTGTTCCTCCGTCACAAGTATCTGTTTGTAGAATTTAACTAAAAAATTTAAAGGGACTGTCGCTCGAAAAATTTAACTTCCCGGATTGAGGCACCTTTGAGCGGAATTCGCAACTCGCCTACCTCGTTGCCGTGGGATACATTATCTATATCTTCCAATGCGTTCGCTGTCAATCGCAAATAGAGGACTTTCCGTTCAATTTGGAATCTCACAGGCAGTGTGCCTTCCACTCTTTGTGCCCGTTTATCCTCCACAGCCGTAAACGAAAGCATCCACCTCGGCGATTTCTCTTCCGCGGTGGTATCTAAAGCGAAATTCGGAAGGGTTGATGCGGGGTAGACTTCGATATACTTGATATAGGTCGGCGCGTCGAGTTTAATCAGCGTTTCCGTTTTTAGGCTACCTATCACTCGACGCTGGTACTGCCGTGGCGTGTATCCGAAGTTTACCATAAACTCTTTTTTGATGGACCCCTTTGACGCAAAGGTGCCTACCGTCAACAGGTCGCCATCCACCATCTCAGGATTTTGTGCGCAGGAAAGACGCGAAGCCGGTATTTCGACCAATGGTGTCTCTTGCAGCAGCGCACATCCGTTAAGACCGAACAGCACAAACAAGAGAACGCCGAACATTCGCATTTTCACTTCTCGGTTTTACCATACAACGGTTGCCGTCCGTAGAGTTTAATCTCTCGGATTGAAGCACCTTTCAAAGGAATGTCAATTCCCTCGTCACTTACCATGTCATCAAACCGCGTGGCATCGTATCGGTCCTCTATTGCATCTGCTGTCACGCGCAGGTAGAGCAGTTCCCTTTCCACTTGGAATTTCACCGGTTTTGTGCCTTCTACATCTTCATACTGTTTGTCATGGACAGGCTTGAAACCTGTACCGGATTCACCGAAGTGACGTTCCGATTCATCCAAAGCTGTGCTCAGTGCCAAAGTGGGGATGCGCGATGCCGGATAAACTTCAACAGAACTCACATACATTGGTTTTTCGAGCTTAATCAAAATCTCGCATCGGATTGTTCCATCAAGTTCGGTTATATACTGGGTTCTGCCAATGAAAGGCCTCTCACGCTCCACGATATCATGCCGCTTTCTCACCTCTCCGTGCACTTCAAAAGTCCCGACTGTTTCCAAGTTGCCGTCCACTATTTCAGGGTGAGTGTCGCAGGTAATTCGTGAAGATGCGATTTCCTCAATAGGCGTGTCCTGAAGCCAAGATAAACGCGAGGGTAGAATTTCCGTTCCCGATTTTCCTTGAAGTCCTACACAGCCAGCAATGGCAAATGGCAGAAATAATAAAATGCTGAAAACCCACTTATTCATTTTCTTGCTCCTTTCCCGTTAGGGTGTCTGACGAATATAAAATTTAACTTCCCGGATGGAAGCCCCTTTCAGCGGAATCTCAACGCCTGAGTTTGCAGTTCGGGTGGAATTCTGTCTGTCCTCCATTCCGTCTGCGCTCATTCGTAGATAAAGCACCTCTCGCCCGATACGAAAACGCACTGGGTTCAGCCCTTCTATGTCTTGATGCTGCTTGTCGGACACCCGTTCAAAGGCGACATCAAAGCGTGGCGGCTCATCAGTTGTCGTCATCATCGCGAAATTTGGAATCCGTCGCGATGCCGGATAAACCTCCACATAGGCAATATAGGTCGGAGCATCCAATTTGATAATCGCTTCCGTGCGACGTTGCCCTTCAACCTGCGTTATATAACGCCGTTGGGCATAGGCGAGTCCTCGCCCTTGACCCTCGTGAAGGATATACGCCTTTCGGACAAACCCATTCACTGCGAATGTGCTCTCTGTTTCGAGATTACCATCTACAAACTCTGGATTAGATTCACAGGTGAGGCGTGACACAGCCATCTCACCAATAGGTTGATTCAGTGCAGCACACCCCGTAATGCCGATAAGCAAAACAAACAAACTGTAGACTTTCATTATTTTCTCCCGTTGTCCGTTTACGGCACACGGCGTGTGCCTCCGACTATATGGGAACCGCAACATCGAAACGTTCTGCGGCTTCCACGAGACGATTCCACGTCGGCTCTTCAATCGGAATCCCTTCACGTATACGTTTCTCGCGGCTCCGTTCCTCAAATTCTCCAGGTACATAGATTTCGTCAACATTGGGCAACCGGGCGGATGACTTTACCCACTCCACAAGATGCGCAATCTCCTGTTCATAATCCGCTAAGTCGATGAAATCTTCAATTTTAATTGCAAACATTACAATGCCACTCGCGCCGCGGGTCGGTTGTTCCCGGCTACATCCGGCCCAAGAAAGTCCACCGGCGATGGCATCTATCATCACACCGAGTCCAAACCCCTTGTGTCCAAACTGAAAACCACCAAGTGGCATAACGGCTGTGTCCTGTGGACGTTCACGAAACGCATTCGGATCCGTGAGCGGTTTACCTTCGGCATCTATCATCCAACCCTCCGGTATAGATTCACCGCGCGCCGTCTGGACGAGTAGTTTTCCCCCTGCGACGACACTGAGCGTCATATCAAGGAGAAGTGGTTCGCCACCCTGACGCGGCACTGAGATCGCAATCGGATTCGGAGGCAGTCTCCGAGAAGTACCACCATGGGGATGCATGAAGCGTCCACCGCCATTGAGTAGAACGATCCCGATCATGCCAGCACGTGCGGCAATCGGTGGATATTCACCCATCCGCCCTGCGTGTCCACACCGATGTAAGCCAACTGCACCAATAGTGCAGCTTTCTGCTTTTCTAACAGCCATCTCCATCGCTTTACGAGCGGCAACCATGCCGAGGGCACCGTTGGCATTGATAACAGTTGCTGCACCGCTTTCCCTGACAATTTCCATCTTATCTGCGGCGGGACCGCCTTCCATGCCGCCGATGTAGTTCGGTGCGTTGATAACACCGTGCGAATCGTGTCCGACGAGGTTAGAATCGACAACGTGGTCACTAACGATACGTGCGTCCTCCTGTGTACCACCAGCACCACGATATATGTCATACACAAACTTTCTTAAAACATCATGGGATACAATTGGCATAAACATACTCCTCAGAATTTGAAATTATAATACATTACAACATAGTGTTCAGTGAAACTATCAATACAGTTAGAGCGATTCAGTTTCCGGTCTTTGGTTTCCGATTTTGGGAAACTGGGGTCGGGATTCGGAGATCCCTCCTACAGGGAACTGAATGCTTGTCCTTACGCCTGACGAAATCCGCCATCCGTGCGATGCCAATTCTGCCCGTGATCTGGATCACGGAACTGAATATTTCTGCCCAATAACTGTTTCAGCACATCGCTTTCGTCTGCCAATTCGTTATCGGTCAGCTGACGCGGCATGTCCTCTTGCGGATAGATGACTGAACGGTTATACATACCGAGTAGACCGACGCGGGGTGTGTCCGTTAGGTTCGCCCGAGACTGATGCCAGATCGCGCCGTTCGTGAACATGATAGAGCCCTTCGGTGCGACAGCAATGCTCATCTCAAGTCCCTCGGCTTCTCCTAATTCGGGACGGCGGAGTGTTTTGTGTGATTCTGGAATACACGCCGTTGCCCCGTTCTCTTCTGTGAAATCGTCTAACATCCAGACCGTTTGACCCGTCAACGAACCGGACGGAAAGGGAGATTGCATCGCCCAATACGGGTAGTCGATATGCCAACCGCCTGACGGTGCGCCGGGTCCAACGATGTTCGCTGTAAACGTTGAGGCGATAACATCTTCACCGAGCATCCGTTTCCACACCGCCACCACGGTCGGGTGCTGGATAAAATAGCGGAAGATAGGTGATTTTCCGACGATTGCCCAAACGCGACGAATTTTACCATCGCCGTAACTGTGGTCGTGTCCGTTGGCGATATCGTCTTTCACCATTTTCCAGACTGCTTCGCGCGCTTCGTCTGCTTCTTCGTCGGTAATCACATTTTCGATGACATGGAAACCGACTTCGCGCAGGTCGTGTTCAACAACGTCAAGCCTTTCTGAATCCAATGCTGATTTGATTTGTAGCATGTTTTCACCTCTGTGCTATCGAATACGCGGTAGATTGCGAACCGTCTCGATAATCTGATCTTCCAGATCGTCTGCATCGCTATCCGGAACGAGATTGTGTTTGTCCATCCACGCGATGTTTTCTGCTACACTCTCTGTAACCGGGACTTGTGGACTAAATTCAGGTAATACTGCTGAGAGTTTCTCGTGGCTGAAGATTTGGGTATGCCCGAAGTTGCCCCGCAAGCCGCTGAACCGTTCGGGTGCCATCGCGATGAGTGTCTCTTGAGATACATGCACGATCTCTATGTCAACACCGAGTGCGTCCGCCGCGGCACGGTGCCATTCGTCCCACGTCCGCGCTTGTGGATGGACGATGTTGTATATTTCACCGAAGCAGTCAGATCTACCGAGTACATCTGTAAACGCAATTCCAGCGTCGCGAGATGACAGGAATTGAAAATAATTTAATCCATCGCCTGCCGAGAGGATCGGTTTCCCTTTTCGTAACCGATCGATCCAACTGCCATCGCCACCCACTTGACGATGTAGGTTCATACCGGGACCGTGTGTATAGGACGGCTTGAAAATGGTTACGGGGAATCCATCGCGTGCGTGAGCCGCCAAAAGGAGGTTATCCGCTTCGATTTTGCCAAGCCCATAACCCGATGTGCCTTGCAACGGTGCCGTTTCTGGAAGATTAATTCCACTGAACGGCGGTCCGTAGGTCATCACCGTTGAACAGTGGACAAAATGTCCGACGCGTCCTTGACATGCGCGAAGTGCGGAGGCGGCATCCTCGGCGTTGAAGCTAATCATATCAATCACGGCATCCCAGTTTTCTGCGCCAACTTTCGCCTCGAAATCCTCACGATTCTTTCGGTCGCCGCGAATTACACGGGCATCTGGCGGCGGTGGATCGGCGTGTTGTCCGCGGTTGAAAAGGACGACTTCATGGTTTCGGTTTTGCAGCGCGGCAACAATTCCACGACTGATGTTGCCTGTGCCCCCGATGACTAAAACTTTGATACTCCCACGCCTAAAGTCGTGGGATTCTTGCTTCTTCATTCGTAGCCTCCTCTTGTGGAGGTCTTACACAAACTCCACAAGCGTTTTAACTCTCCGTGTGGTTTCCCACGGCGAGGGTCTTGAGATTTATCGCAGCGTTCTGGTCTCTGTCTATTGAGGTATAACAGAACTCACAATGAAATACATGCTCTGATAACGATAGTTCGTCTTTGACATACCCACAACTGCTACAGGTTTTACTGGACGCAAAGAATTGTGGGGCTTCTATAATCGGGATCCCAAGCACTTCTGCTTTGGATTTGCGTTTCTCAAGGAAACTACCTAACGCACTATCAGATAATGCTTTGGCAAGTTTTCTGTTCTTGAGCATGTTCGTAACTTTGAGTGTTTCTATTCCAATCGCACTTGCTATATTGACTATCTCTGTGGTCGCTTGGTGGTGTGCGTCATTTCGGATACAAGCAATCTTATAGTGCAGTTTGGCAACTTTATCTTTTTGCTTATACCAGTTATTAGATAGAAACTCCTTACGGCTTAACTTGCGTTGCTCACGGGCAAGTTTTTTCTCATAGCGTTTCAAAGGTCTTGGGTTATCGTAGTGTTTACCAGTATCAAGTGTGGCAAGTGAGTTGATACCTACATCTATGCCGATAACAGGGAGTCCACGTGTATCACGTGAAACATTCGGTGTTCCTGTGTCAACGGTGATAGATACAAACCAGCGGTGTGCAGTCTTGGATATGGTAACACGAATTATTTTACCTTCAAAACGCAACTCTTGGAACATGCGTACCCAACCGATTTTGGGCAACTTAATACGCTTTCCCTCTACCTTTACTGCCTGTTCGTCTGTGGTGTAGGATAACCTATGCCCACGCTTCTTGAACTTTGGAAACCCACTAATCTTGTCTTTCCAGCGTTTTATGCCTTCTGTTAGGTTTCGGATAGCGTATAACGCAGCACGCTGGTCTTGTGCTTTCGTCCAGTCATACGCTTTTTTGGCTGTATTGAAGTGATTGTTTAGATCAATTCCTGAGTAGAACTTACCAGAAGCTAAACCTGCTTTGAAATGTGCCAGAGCGTTATTACAAGCAAATCGGGCATAACCGCATTGGCTGTGAAACCATGCGTCTTGTTTAGGATTCACCCGAAGTGCTATCTTATGCGATTTATGTGCCATTGTGGTATTACCTTATCTATGGAGAGTCCTTATTCCGTTGTAGCGGCGCGGTAGGTGTTACAACACCCACCGCTGATAAGATATTCCTATTATACCATATCAGCACTTATATTGTGAAAAAAAAAGAATAAATTACTGGGTTGGACCCAGGTTTCCTAAAGACTTGGGATTGTTAAGAAAGTCCTTCATTGGTTATTTCCTTTCTCTATCAAGGCGATTTCTGAGACATCTCTGACGAAACCCTGCCAAAATACTTACACACCCCTAAGTTACCATCTTTGTAGCATAATCTGTTAGATTGTGCCCGTATCCCCAGCAAGCAGTGGGAAACGCAGACTAACAGTCTACCCTACAAAATGCTTGGGTTATCTCACTTGTGAAGGTGGTTCTTGGACCACAGAGATAACGTAACTCCGGATAGTGAAACCATCTACAATCTCTGTTCCTGTCCGAGGTGCTGGGTTCTTCCGATGATCAAACACAACATAGTATCCCTCGATTGCTTCCTCTAACTGCATATACGCTGCGAGTTGTTTTTTTCCTGCCGCGTATGAACGCTCTCCCTCCCAAATCTTGGTTTCAACGATATACTTTTGCGAATTGTGCAGGATAAGTATATCCATTCTACCACGTCCTGTATGTACTTCAAGGTACATTCGTCCCTGCACCAATCGCACAAACTGCTCAAGATAGGCAAAGAGAAGGTACTGCCCAACGAACCCTTTCGGGGTCTCTGGCACCTGCAGGATTCGATAGCCTGCCCGGGCGATAAAATTCCGAAAGTTATCAAGTAAAGGCTCCAGTCGAATCTGTCCGTCGGGTGCAAGATAATCTAAGAAATCGATTTCTGCGTCCTCTGGAAAGTATTCACACTCCAGTCCGTTTATCAGGGGTTGGAACGCTTTCATGATGCGATACTGATAGATCGGGTTGACAACCTCACACATTCCGTCGGTACCTTCCGCGAGGATACCATAAGTCGCGAGATCCGAAATAAATTCGTTATCCAGATTAAAATCCACACCTCTATCGCGAGAGACGATTTCCATCAGAAGGGTTTCAAAGCGCGGATTCCTTCGGATATTTGTTATAAGATGCTGAACGTTGACGTTTCGTTCGCGTAGCAATCGCGTGTGTGCTTCCGAAAAGTGCGTCATGTTAATACGCTCGGTTATCGGGATGTCCAATTCCTCAGTGAGAACCTGTGCAAAGCGATTCACAAGAAAGGGTTGACCGGCTGTCTGTTTATGAAGTGCGCGAATGACTTCAGAGGCGAAAGGTTGCCCGACAGCCTCAGTGTACTGACCAAGGAGTTCCTGCACCTGTTCAAAGGTAAAGTTAGGTAAGGCGAACTCGTCCTGAATATTGAAGGGTGAGATAGAGCGGTCATAGTTGAGCTGCGTTATACTCTTGACCCCGACGATACCAAGACTGTAAGGACATCGCGAGTCCGCCCCAGAGAGATAGATACGGCGGAGCGAATACAGAAAATCACTGACGGCACTCCCCGGAATTCCATCAAACTCGTCAATGATAATCACAACACGCTGCGGTTTGAGCAGATTTTCGAGTCCTGTAAAGAACCGTAGCATTGAGAGATGATCGGTTACCTGGGTCCCTGCCAAATATTGATGAAGTGCTTCCGATGGCACATGTCCCCGTTTTTGGAAAACTTTTTCAAATTCTTCACGAATATCCTTGTAGAGTTCACCGTAAAAAACGGAGGCGGTCAGGTTTTTATATGCCTCAAAATCCAATTGGATGGGGAAATACGCTATACCTTCGGCTGCGAGGGCATCCAGTGCCCATCGGAAAAAGGTTGTTTTTCCTGTCTGCCGAGGTGCAAAGATGACGATGTAGCGGCCTTGTTTGACCCGCGCAACAAAATCTGCAAGTTCGGCTGTCCGCTTGACGACATAGTTTCGCGCGGCATCTACAGGGCCCCGCGTCTCAAAAGTTTTCATTTTTTTCCCCGACGGTGCGTGTCCCCAACATACTATAGGGAAATCCTTTAAGTTGTTTTTACCGGTTGCTATCCAGAATTATCGTTTGTCTGAACTACGGTCTTGTTCCGTTTCCGCCGCGAAAGGGAGATACCCCCGAAACCACTGATAACAGCGATGTAAAATCCAAGATCGTACCACCATCCTGTGTTTTTGGGTTCATAGACACGGATATGTGGATCAAAAATTCCCCATATCAATGAGATTGGTGCGATCCATCCGTGCCAGATGCCCCAGAAAAATCCAGCGGGGTTCCCATCATCGTGTTTCCCATCACCCGGAATGCATCCTGCAACGGTAATGAGCGTTACCAATAGCAGTATGCAGATTAATGTGCGGATGTTCATTTTCTACTCCGTGTTTATTGCAGGTTGTAGATACTACGCGTTAACAATTGCCCGCGCTAAAGCCCAATCTAACCGTCGTCGGTAATGCCCATCGCGGCGTATGCCCTTGAACGCTGTTAGAAAAACATCGTGGGTTTTCTCTCGGATTGTTTTCAAACGTGTGTTGAGCATATCGATATCCACACGCCATGGCACGCCAATTTTGGTAATGGAACGACAATGGACACGAATCGGATAGTCTTTCAGTTCCTCTGGTGGACAGAAACGGATAGAGGCGGAAACGGTATTGTCTATCGCGATGAGTCCGAGATTTCCCCGCCGGTCGTTGAACACAATGTCCCGATTAGAAGAAGGTTGCGGTAGGTGTTCGCGTAGTTCACGCATAGTGCCGAGAAACTGATTGTTGCGCCAGATTCTAACGTCCGATGTTGCGTCCGGTTCAAACAGTGCGAGACCAACTGGATGCTCCGTGTCCTCGAACATATAGGAGGTGTCTCTTTTTTTGTTTTCTTCTTCCGTCTTACCCTCTTTTTGTGGGACTAAAGAGATGAAATCGCACAGCCGTTCCAAGAACAGACCGCTCCGAATGAACGCCTCTGGGATAATTGCCGCCACCCACTCACAATGTGCTAAGCACTGCTCAAGTGCGTATTTGTAGAGGTCATCATAACGGGTCGCTTCTGGGAAAGGTAAGCCGCGGCGTGTTGCGGAGTTGATGCAAGCATTGAACCGTTTGGGAAAATCGGCGAGTGTGTCGCGTTGTACGATTCCTTCTGCTCCCGGTTCGATGTCAAAAAATGTCCAACCACAACACTGTAGATGCGCTGCGTCAATCAACCGTGGGATGTCCTTCGCACCCGCAAAGGGTTCTAAGATTGTCTGGTGTTCTAAATTGGAGGCTTTTGCCCACGTTTGAAACGGTTCCAACTGAAAAGGATTCCCGCGGGTGTAGTAGCGTCCACTTGCTCGTTTTTCGTCCATTGCTTCGTGTCTTTGTGTCTTTCTAATAGGTAGGTTTTCGTAGGGATGTCTGTTTTTTGTTCAAAGTTCAGGTTAATATGGTATGACGTAACAGATTACAGTGTGGCATACTATCATAAATTCTCTTTTAGGTCAAGTTTTTAGGGAGATTGGGTAAAACCCTTTAGCGGTCAGCAATCAGCGGTTAGCAGTCATCAATTGGTTGTCAGCGATTAGAAGGCGAGGTCAGAAACCTCGCCAGCAGAGAATGGTTCGTAAGCGTCGGGTGCGGACATCCATCCTACATAAAAACTAAACGCCTCTAATTTTTTACAGGTTTAACTTGACCTATCAATTAATATGGATATAATTATTGGTGGTTGCGTTGAGTTGTCTGAGTCAGAATTATGATCCGATAGACTGGAGGAACCGATGCGCTATTCATATATCGTATGCGTCATATTCATGGTCTCGATATTGACTTCTACTGCTTCTGCAGGGGTATGGCAGGAAAATTTCGATAATGGACTTCCGGATGGTTGGAACGCTGTTAAAGGTGAGTGGAAAATTGAGAAAGATGCTTATGCCGAGACCTCTGGCGCGCAATATGCCAAGACGATGTTCGGTGATGAGGATTGGACGGATTACACTCTTGAGGTGGACGTGACACTGGTGAAGAACGTAGGGGTGAATGCGGCGGGTGTGTTAATCCGTGCTGATAAAGACGGGAACAACGGTATGCGGTTCTGGATTCGCACAGACCAGCACAAATGCCAATTCTCCCGATGGAGGGAGAATCAATTCGAGCACGGAAGTTGGCGAGACCTATCGTCTTAAGGTCGTTGCAGAGAGACAAGATTACAAATGTTTTGTCGATGATGAACTCCTGTTTGAGGGTGACGATGATATGAAATTTCGTGACAGCGGACGTATCGGCTTCATTACATACGAGGCAAACGTCCATTACGACAATTTGGTCATTGACGGAGAAGATATCCCTGCCTTTGCTGTTGATCCGAATGGCAAAGTCGCCACTCGTTGGGGACAGTTGAAAGCAGATGTTCGGATTCAGTAGCAGATAGGAGACGACGATGGTAAGTGTCGAACGCCCATCCGAGACGGGCACCCCTCAATGGAACGGTCCACAAAAACGGCAACTCCGTTTTGCCCTTGATCCTGTTGAAGTTAACGAATATCAGGAGAAAGGATTTCTCATTCTTCGTAATGTCTTTCAGCCTGAAGAGATTGAGATTTATCGCCAAGAGGCAGAACGGATTGTTGATCACATGCTTTCGCTGAGTCGTGAATTTCAGCTTGAACCGAAATACAATCTCCGTTTCGAGATGTTGGCGGATGGTCACCCGTGGAAGATTGACCCGTTTGTCAGTATCTCGCCGCTATTCTCTGCGCTCGTTCGTGACAGACGGATTATGGATCGGTTGGCGTGTTTATATGATGGCTATGAAGCGGTGCTGTTCAAAGACAAACTCATCTTCAAACCACCGGAAAGCCACGGGAATGGACTCCATCAGGACTACAATTGGTGGCAAGGATTCCCGCACAGTCTCCTCACGGTTTCAGTCGCCCTTGATGCCAGCACGGAAGAGAACGGGTGCACAGAACTCTGGACGGGACATCATCAAGGATTTTTGCATGAACCCGGTTCGCTTGACAAAACCCAGATTGATCCAGAACGACTCGCGAACGAGGCTCACGTCTACGTGGAATTAGAACCCGGAGATATGGCAATCTTTACCTGTTTTACGCCACACGCCGCGGCACCGAATACATCAAACAGTGCTCGACGGATACTGTTTTTGAGTTACAACGATAGCCGAGACGGTGAACATTACACCGCACACTATGAACATTTCCGCTGGTATCGAACGCGCCCAGATCGGATGTCGGAAGCGGAACGGGCACAGTATTATTTTTTTTAAGGTCAATTTCACATAACACACATAAACTTCTAACCTACGTGGAGAAAAGAGGACACTCCGATGCCAATTACGGATGCAATGCCGGAACTCAATCGAACACTTCAGTTTTTCCCCGTTGAAAATGAGAATCCATCCACCCTAACGCATGCCCAAATTGAGCAATTCAATGAGAAAGGTTTTATCTCACCTTTGGATGTCTTTTCCGAAGCGGAGATGGCGGAACACCGCGCCTATTTCGATCAGCTCATGGAGAAAGCATTGGCAGCAGGGATGAATAGCTACTCCATCAACGGATGGCATACCACCTGTCCCGGTATCCACGATCTGATTACTGAAGGCAGAATTCTGGATTACGTGCAAGACCTATTGGGTGAAACGTTAATCTGTTGGGGAACACACTACTTCTGCAAGCTACCGGGCGATGTGAAGCAGGTGAGTTGGCATCAGGACGCTTCCTATTGGCCCCTCTCCCCGAGTAAAACTGTCACCGTATGGCTCGCGATTGACGATGCGGCAGTCGAGAACGGTGCGATGACTGTTATCCCGAAATCGCATTTGCACGGGCAGATCGCATTTGAGCCGAGCACTGCGGAAGAAAAGAATGTGTTAGGTCAGACGGTGCATGGCGCGACACAATACGGGGATGCCCCGTTCCCATTTGAGATGAAAGCCGGACAGATGTCGCTGCACTCGGACCTGCTATTGCACGGTTCGGAACCGAACACCTCAGACAGACGGCGTTGCGGGTTGACGATGCGGTTCGTGCCGCCTGAAGTCCACGCAGCAAACGACTGGAATCGCCGTGCAATTGTCGCCAGAGGCAACGATCCGAGTGGGCATTGGGTTCACAATCCGCGTCCGGCTGAGGACAGCATCCCGGAGCGGTAAAAAACTTCTTGAGGGCAACCTTATCTATGTTTCCACGACGACTTATCTATGCGGCTATCTCAATCAGCGGTGCCGCCTGTTTTGTGCTATTCGGTTATGAGTTTATCCGTTCCGTGTCCTCCTCCCTGTTTATTGAGGCGTATGGTGCTGAGAATCTCCCGCGTGGGATGGTGGCAGTCCCACCGAGTATGATCGTGATGTTGTATTGCTACGGTCGTTTGCTCTCGTGGCTCGGAGCGACACGTGCTTTGGCAATAACCTCACTTTTTTCTGCGATTTTAATTCTCGGATGCTACGCTGCGCTTTCACGCGGTATGAGTTTCGCGGCGGCGATCATCTATGTATTCCGCGAAGCATATATCGTGATAGTCATCGAACAGTT
>JAGWBV010000082.1 GCA_021295715.1 Candidatus Poribacteria bacterium
TTACAGACAGTAGCCAGTCGGCGTTGTTGAGAAAACCTCCGGCTTTTGGCGTAGTCTGTGTTCCATCGTTATTTGCTATGCCATTGTCGAGATTTAAGTAACGTTGCAACTGCGCAAGGATGCTTTTGCCGTTCGTCAAAATTTGTTCCTGCGCCAACATTGGACGCATGTCAGTCTTGTCTGTTGGGTCGCCAATCATTGTCGTACCGCCTCCAATAATTGCAATTGGCTTATGCCCGGCGCGTTGCAGGTGTGCCATCGCCATTATGGGAACAAGACTTCCAACGTGCAGACTCGATGCTGTCGGATCAAAACCGACGTAGTAGGTGATCTGTTCTTCACCTAATAGGCGAGCGATCTGTTCAGCATTCGTAGTCTGCTTGATAAAACCCCGCTCATTTAGGACTTCAAAGACGTTGTCCATTGTTTATCCTGTTTTGATTTGAGTGTTCTTGATTCTATAAAAGGGATTTGGTCGGTACGCTTCATGTCGCGATATTAGAAACCTACAAACTCTACCCGAAAACACACCGTTTGTAGACCTAATACACAAGGGACACAATCGGAAATTTGATAGCAGATTTATAATTACAATCTAACTCGTGCAGAAATTGAGGAAAGGATTTCTTAGTGAAATATCCCTCCTCTATTATACAAAATTTTCGTATTTCTGACAAATAATTTCTATGAGGTTTTTGACGTTTTTGGAACTTTTGGGATTAACCCGAAGCGACCTCGACGCGTCTATAAATATCCGACAAACGGAGTTCACAGCCTATAGAGAGAAGCGATAGGACATCCTCAAGTCCCTGAAACTCGGTCTGCAGCCACTCGGACTCTTGACGGCAGTAATGTTCAACTCGGACCTCGTCTTGGGAAATGAGAATGTAATCTTTTAAGGAAACAATTTGCTGATAATGCTCAAATTTCTCCCCTTTATCGTAACCTGCCGTTGATGGAGAAAGCACTTCTACGATGAGCGTTGGATTCAGAAGGGTATCAAAAGTATCATCTTCCGCGCGCGGCTCACCGCAAACAACGACAACATCTGGGTAAAAGTAGGAGTCTGTCTGGGGAACCTTCACCCGCATATCACTGGCGGCGACCCGACACTCCCCGTTCATCAATTGAATGTTAAGATGAGTTGCTATATTCACTGTAAGGAAATTATGCGCGAAACTTGCGCCGGACATGGCGACTATCTGTCCGTTGAGGTATTCGTGTTTCGTCGTCGCCTTGCGTTCAAAAGCAAGCTGCAGTGGATGCCATAATTTACTTCCCGGCTTCTGTTAAGGTGGTGGGCTCCTCAGGAAATGTGATGCGTCTATAAACATCCGACAGGCGAAGTTCACATCTAATTGAAATGAGAGACAGCACCTCCTGCAGCCCGCAAAATTCAGTCAAGAGCCACTGTGTGCCTTGCCGAAGATAGTGCTCCACGCGAATCCTATCCTGTGAAACGAGGACGTATTCTTGCAAAGCAGCGATTTGCCGGTAGTGTGCGAATTTTTCGCCCCTGTCATACGCCTCCGTAGATGGCGAAAGCACTTCTATGAGCACAATCGGATTAAGCAGCGTATCGAAAACATCATCCTCAAAGCGCGGTTCATCACAGACAACAACGATATCTGGGTAGGTATACGAGTCTGTTTGATGATTCTTCACGCGCATTTCACTGACGTAAGTTTCACAGGCTCGATCTATTAATTGCGTGTAAAGTCCATTAAACATATTGCCGGTGATGAGATTATGCTCGCGACTTGCGCCGGACATGGCGACTATCTGTCCGTTGAGGTATTCGTGTTTCGTCGTCGCCTTGCGTTCAAAAGCAAGGTATCAGCGGATGACATGCGTGCCTCCATACATCTCGCTTCGGATACCTAAACTGGTTCGAGCAGAACCAGTTCCAGGATTGAAACCAGCCTCGTGAATTTTGAAAAAGTAGGACTATTCCTCATCATCTTCTGAATAGGAGTGTCCGCTGAAAATTGCCCGGACCTGCTTCGCTGTTTTGGGACCTGAGAGCAATTTTCCTATCCGATCGCCCTCTTCTTCAAGCAACGCCTTGACGTTCGTCAGAACCGCCTCTAACTGATCCCCTGGGAACTTGCACGCGCCGTTCTCGTCCATGTGGATGATTTCGCCCGGCGCAACATCCATTCCGCCTATTGAGACAGGGACGTTGACAGCCTGAACTGCCATCGCACCGTGTCCGGGTGTGATGCCACTTAACAGATACTGAAATTCCATTGGGCGGATTTCGTCAATATCGCGTGATGGACCGTTTGAAATGGCACCTAAGCAGCCTACTGATTTCATCGCCGCTGTCATATTGCCGCCTGCTAAACCGACCTTATTGGCGAGCTCCGGAGGGAACTTCTGCTCAAATGCGAAGATCGTCGGTTGCTTGGAGGCACCCAGCGCGTCAATGACATCCATAAAAGAGAGTTCCGAGTAGTTCGGGTCCGGGACGCTGTAGACGCACGTCACCGCATAACCGGCAATGGCTCCGAGCTCAGGATACATACAGCGGATGGTTGTATCGGTATACCAATTCTCTGTCCATGGATTATAGAGTCCAAGACAAAGCGGACTCCCCGGATACGTAGCAACCACGTTTGTGATTGAAGGCGTATCATATTTGCGCAGTTCTGCCAACATTTCCTGTTCTGTTAATGCCATTTTAATTGTTCCTTGCGGTTAAGTAGTGTAGGTTTGAGATTTGACGTTCTTTTCTCTGCAGTCGTCAACCCTTATGGGCTTGACTTGGGTTTGTATAGGGGCTGGAAATGTAATACAAGGAACGGATTTAGTCTCCGCGCAGCCTAAATCCGCCAACCCCTACCGCATTTCAGGCTGAGCGTTTTGGATTTGATTCAAATTCGTGTCCAAGTTCTCGAACCTCTATAGGATCACCGAAAACCTGCTTGAAACGAAGTGGAAAGCAGGGCAGAAACTTAATAATTAAAAAATTTAGACAGGCATTGTTCTACCGGCGTATGCCCGTCCGATGCGTGCCGCTTCTTCGCCGCCACCCGTAATCCGAACGCCAGCGTCGATGCTCGCCTCAATTGTATCGGGTGAAGTGCTTTCCAAGAACGCGATACCGCCAGCTTTGCACGCCGCAGCAACGCGATTCCGGGCATCTTCCAATTCTTGTGGACGTGGGTTCGGTGGATTTTTGTAGCCAAATGACATGCTCATGTCCCCCGGACCCCATTCAGCGAAGGCGATTCCGGGCACCTGTGCTGTGATTTCGACGTTCGCTAACGCACGCTTGTTTTCAAATTTGAGACCCAAGAGAAGTTCACCGTTCGGATTCAGGGGCCATGGATCGGCGACATCCAAGTATTCGTTAGCAGAGATGCCCCAGATAGGTGCAGCGGAACCTTGTCCCGCGGAGCCGCGTCTTCCAACATCCAATTGTGTACCGACGCCGATGGTCTGGAATGGGTAACGGCACGCTTCCACAAACGCCTTGACGGCTTCTGGCGATTCAGCGTGACAAAGCAGTAGACCGTGCACGCCGCGCGCGAGAAGCTGCCGCATCTGCCAGCCGTTGGCACGAATCACATCTGCACTGATGCCATCTACTGGTAATTCAACAATAACAGCCGGGGTTTGGTGTCCGCTATTGGTGGGACCGCCGTCAGCGAGCCCACGCATGAAACTATCCAATCCAGCGAGATCGAAACTCCCATGCTCCATGCCGACATTGATGTAGTCTGCCCAAGTTTTTGCCATCGCGCGACCCGCGTCATAGTGCAGGTTCGCGCCCGTGTGACTGCCGGTATAGAAAACAGGCAGATCGTCTGCTAACAGTTCAATCGCTTTATTAACGCGTTTCGGCATTGGGGTTCTCCTTACTAATGTGCAATATTACAATATTTTTGATGAATGGTGGTTTCGATTACTTTCGATTCCGTTCTGGAATCTAAGTTAAAATTGTATAAAAAATGTGACAATCTGTCAACATAAATTTTTAAGGAATCGGCGCGCGGTTGGAGCCGAAATTTCAGAAATGTTTAGTTTTGGGAAGGATTTAATTTTATCTGTTTTTTTATTTATTTTATCGTTGATTTCCTTAAAAAGTTACAAAATTTTATCCTATTTTTATTTCATTATTTTTACTAATCTGCATGCAACTTAGGCATCATATAAGTCCGAGAGTATCTAATTTTTTTATGATGATATGAGAAAAATGGATGCTGAACAATTACGGGTTATTAATATTTCTATTTCTCAATAAACAGTTTTTCTGACAACGAATATGGTAAACCAGAAAAATAAGCAGACATTCTCCCCTCCCCGGGTAGGCGAGGTCTCTAACCTCGCCGGGGCAGCGTGTACAATTAATTCTAAAGTTTACCATAAATGGAGACTCTATAGTCCTAAAGAATTTTGAAATTCCTTGACAAATCCGCAGATTTTAAATAACTTAAAAGGAGAATCATGTATTAAATTTCTCTAAGGAGCGATGAAAATTGTGAGAGCACTTGTCGTTAAATTATTGCCAGATGAAAAGCGTGAGAAAATTGTTGTCACCGATTGGGAAGAGCCAGCACCACCTACTGGAAACGAGGTGCTGTGTCAAGCTGTCTTCACCGGACTAACGAACGGTACAGAACGGAATCAACTCATCGGTGGGAACTATTCAGCCTCCAATAGTCGGTTACCAACCACCGATGGATACCAGAACGTCGGCAGAGTCATTGAAACAGGACCGGACGTAACGCAACTTCAAGTCGGTGATCTTATCTATGCCAGTGTGAACCATGTCGAACGGTTCACTATTTCAGAAGATGGACTTTTGTTAAAATTACCAGAAGACATTGATCCAGGCGAAGCCGCCCTCTTCGGCATCTCTGGTGTCGCCATGCATTGCTGCAGGCGTATTGATCCGCGCATCGGAGAAAAAGTGCTTGTTGTCGGTCAGGGCTGCATCGGTATGTTCGCGGCACAGATCGCCAACGCCATGGGAGCTCGCGTAACGGTGTGCGACATTGAGGAAACTCGACTCGAACAGATCCGCCAACTGGGTGTCGCAGAGACGGTTCTCAATACGAGTGATGATGGTTGGGATTCTCAAATTCAAGAGGGTTCGTTTGATGCCGTCATGGATTTCGCGGGTGTTCCAGACATGGTGACACCGATGATTCAGGCTTGCAAAGTTCGAGGGCGATTACTCTTAGTCGCTGGACGGTTCGATGTCAATTATACCTTTAATGTTGGGCAACATAAGGAGATTAGTATCCTTCAGTGTAGCCATTTCACGTGTGACGATCTGGAAAATCTCTGTCGATTGCTCCGCCAAGGTTCTGTCAAAATTGCACCACTCATCCGACATCGAGTGAGTGTTGACGAAGCACCGCAGATATATAGGTGGCTCCGTGATGAACCGATGCGTTTGTTGGGTAGCGTATTTCAATGGGAGTAAGTTCAAGTTCTGCTTCCGTACTGGTTTGGAAGTTTGGAAGTTTGGAAGATAGCGGACACAGTGTTTCTTTCACCCTTCCGCCTCTTCCACCCTTCCCGTTCTTCCACCCTTCCGCCTCTTCCACCCTTCCCGTTCTTTCACCCTTCCTCTTCTTCCACCCTTCCTAAAAACCTTAAATTTGTTTCTTAATATTGCTTAAATCAAAAAAAGTGCAACTTTTTTGCAACTCGTTTGTAGTAACGACAACCTCAAAATGCGCGGAGTTGAAACATGACAGAAGATAAATTCCTTGAGCTTGTTCATACACACAAGGCTCGGGTTTATCAACACACCCTCTATCTACTCGGAAATCGGGAAGATGCAGAGGATATAACACAAGAGACGTTTATCACGGCGTGGAAACACCGGAACAAATTGCGTCCGAAGACTGCACACTCATGGTTGCTAAAATGTGCGCAGAATCTCTGTTTCAATCTGCTAAAGCGTAACAAATTTCAGGTGCATTTAACAGGCGGAGACGATACAGATCCCGAAACAGAACTCGAAACTTTAATGCACACGCATTCTAATCGATCAAATCCATCACCAGATGAGATTGTGATCCAGCAAGAGCTCAAAGAGTCGGTCCAGTGTGCCATTAAAAAATTGCCGCCAGATATGCGGTCAGTGATAATTATGCGGGAATTGAACGGCATGAGTTTCAAGGAGATTGCCGAGGTTTTAGAACAACCCGAAGGCACCGTAAAATCTACTGTATTCCGTGCCCGCAAAAGGTTGCGGGAGTTACTACGTCCCTACTGGAGGAATGAAGAATGAACGATTTTCCTCTTCACCAAGATTCATTTTGCATGGAAGTTCAGGACAATTTAGAGGCATATCTCGCCGATGAATTAGATACAGACCTTCATGCGACAATAGCGACACATGTTGCGTCCTGTTCAATGTGTCAAGATGAAGTTCGCTTCGCACAAGCAATTAGCGGTGCATTGCACGAACTTCCCAAACCAGAGCCACCGCCGGAAATCTTCAACGCCGTTGAGGCTTACGTCCGCGCGCATCCCAACAAGGGACCGAGCTGGCTACATCGGATACTCCAACTGTTTACGTTCTCGAATGATTTAACTTCGGTACTCGCTCGCGCAGGCGCGTTGGCGTGTCTCATCGGAATTGCCCTGTTCGGGACCTACCAGTACCAACAGTATCTCAAAGTAAAGCAAGCCTCACGTGACTTGGCTTATGCACTCGGTAAGTTGAATTACGCCGTGGAGCGAACAGGCACCGTTGTTAACGAGAAACTCCCAGATGTGCGGATTGATGAAGTCTCAAGTCGTCCCTTTATTCAGATTGAAACAGCCTCTCGCCGCGCATCGAAACAGACGAAGGGCGCTTCATCAGCAATTCACCGGAGTCTTGATAGCCTTGACCGGTTACCGCGAAACACTCTGGACACAAAAAGCAACAAACGTTCATATTAAGGAGAAGAAATCCATGAAAAGATCCACCCTTACAGCCCTTTTAACAGGTATAGCCTTTTTAGCCGTTTGCTGTTTTTTCACCAATGGGCACGCCCAGAACAGCAACTTAGAAGAAACAACTCGAGGAAAAATAGAAATGAATCTGCCGGATGCCCCTGTCCCGAAAGTTGAAATTAACTTGGACAAGAGCCTCTTGGGCCTTTTTATCAATTTCGGCATCGCAAGTAACCCGAAACTTGCTGGAGATGGATCGGTAGATCTGTCGGAATATACGGCGTATGCCGAAATGCTAAAAGGTGCCTCTATCCGAGCTTACGATAAAGAGATGAAAGACCTCGACCAGATGGTGGACCACTATCGTGGTATCCTTGAAAACGAAAAGTGGGAACATCTCGTCAAAATCAGGGATAAATTCGATCTCAGCCTGCTTTACGCGGAAAAATCGGGTGTCGTGCACGGTATCTTCGTTATGTTCACCGATGATGGCAATTCGGGTTTTGTGAACATCTATGGGGAGATCAATTTTCAGAAACTCGGCACTCTATTTGGACAACTTCTGGAATCTAATTCGGAGGAGGCGATCTCCGAAACAGTTCGCAATTGGATAAAGGCTCCGATGCCCCACCGGTGGGAAGTAAAGCGCAACGCCGAGAAACCGGATCATGCCCTGAAATCAGAAACCACAGCAACTAACCGTTAAAATAGATAAGGAGTAGAACCCATGAAACTGCAAAAGCACTTTATACGACTGTTCATGCTGCTGTTTTTAGTTGCATCGTTAACACTGATGCACTCAGCAGTCGCGCAGCAGGACAAATCGGACAAAACCGATAGAAAAGGACTTATCCTCTTCGATTTCCCGGAGCCGCTTGCGGCGAAAGTCGAAGTTAACTTAACCTCGAAACTCATCAGTTTAGTCACCAAATCGGTGAGTAATCAACCCGAAGTCGCCGAACTGATTAAGATGTTGGACGGTATCTATGTCCGCACCTACGATAGGGCAACGATTGATGAGAAGAAATTAGTTAACTATTTCAAGGAAAAGCTCAAAGAGGATGAGTGGGAAGTCCTCGTCAAGATTGAGGAAAACAGTGAAACAGTGGAGATCAATCTACTGTTTGACGAGGAAAAAGTTTACGGGATTTTCGCTATCATTATCCCGAAAAGGTCTGGAGAAGCCACTTTTGTCAACATCGTCGGGGAGATTGCACCAGAACGCATTGAGGAATTGCTCGGGAATCTCAGCAATTTCGGTGCGGTAGACATCGATTTTGGCGACAAATTGAAAGGGCAATGGAAAAGAGAAGACACAGGAGAAAAAGCGACAGTCATGATTCTCGGTAGTACATTTTTCACAAATCCGGGAATCAATGTATTCAATGTAAAAATGGATGATGTCCTCGCGCCCAAACGCCAAAGCGAAATGGAACAACTGGTGACGCAACTGAAAGCATTTGGTCCCACCAAGATAGCCGTTTATGTAGACGAAAGGGATGATGCGGAGATTAACGCAAACTATCAAGGCTACTTGGAGGGCACCTACGAACCCACACGGCGCTTGCATGACCAAATTGGCTTTCGGTTAGCCAAACAGATGGGACATCCGAAACTTTACTGTGTTGCTGACTGGCCAAAACACCGGCCGATCCGTGATAAAATTGACGACCACTTGATGGACTACGCCACGTTTGCGGAGACGCATAATCAGGAGCACCTCTTATGGAGCATTTCCTCAAGCGGGGTGAAAGTTCGGGCGGACGTAGATGGCACGGTCTGGGTTGAACATGAAGGATATGAACCGCTGATTGACATGTACATAAGGATGAACGATCCTGAATCTATGCGTGCCGACCACCAAAGTTATCTGCGCACCGCACGCATTGGACTCAAAGACCAATACCCAGGTGCCAATTGGGTTGCACATTGGTGGTATGCGCATAATCTCAAGAATTTTGTGAATTTGACGCGAATCACGGAGTCCACCGATGATCGCATTCTGCTAATTGTTGGTGCTGGACATGTTTATCTGATTCAGCAGTTTCTTGAGGAATCGGGAGACTACATCGTTGAAAGCCCGCTGCAATACTTGAACGCAAACGAGGTGGAAACGCCTTAATCTGTTGTTCCATTTTTTGAGGTAGGGTTACCCATACCACAGGTAGGAGAAAGTTTTATGAAAGTCTTAGGGAAATGCCATGTTTATTTAATGATATTACTTGCCACCGTGCTATTCATAATCGGCACAGCCGCAAGCGGTGATCAGACAGGGCCATCTACAGGAGATACTACGCAAATGACGCAAAAACCGACCCTTATGATTCTTGGTAGTGGACACTTGGCAAATTGGGGGGCAGACCGAATCAATTACAGAATGGATGATGTGCTTGCTCCTAAACGGCAAGTTGAACTTCAGGCACTTGCGGATCAACTCGCCCAATTTAAACCGACGAAGATAGCCGTTGAAGTTGATGAACGTTGGGATGCCAAGCTTCAGGAGGAATACAACGGTTATCTAAAGGATAGTTTTCAACTTGAGCCTCATGAAATTCATCAGATCGGCTTCCGACTCGCGAAAGATATGGGACATCCAAAGGTCTACTGTGTGGATTATTTTCGCGATGATCCAATCGTCCGAGAGGATCTGGATCATCATTTGACAGATTGGGGCACGTTTGCAGAGGCGAACGATCAGGAACACCTTCTGGGTCCTCCACCTACTGGAAAGATGACGGAGGATGAAGATGGCAAAATCTGGATTGAACCTGAGAAATACGAACCGATAATTGACATGTATATACGGATGAACCAAGATGAAAAAATCCGCACAAACCTCCGCGACTATTTAAGGATTGCGCGAATTGGGTTGCAAGATCAGTATCCTGGCGCGAATTGGGTTTCACATTTTTGGTATCCAAGGAACCTAAAAACTTTCGTCAATCTCACCCGAATTACGGAATCAGAAGATGAGCGTATTTTGCTAATCATTGGGGCTGGACACTTGGGATTTCTTAAACAGATTGCGGAAGACTCTGAATTTTATTACATAGAGAGCCCATTGCAATACTTAAAAACGGAGAAGATTGACTGATGAAACATCCAGCAAAACCTACAATCATGATTCTTGGGAGTCACCACTTGGCAGGTTGGGATGGAGATAATATAGATGATATGCGCGCGCCTAAACGTCAGCGCGAACTTCAACAACTTGCGGATCAACTGGCTCAATTTCAGCCGACGAAGATAGCTGTTGAGGTCGACCACCTTGACTCCAATCTTCAGCAGGAATACAACGCCTATCTGAAGGACGAATTTCAACTTGAACGCCATGAAGTCCATCAAGTCGGGTTTCGATTGGCGAAGATGATGGGACATCCACAGATCCATTGCGTGGATTACTTCCGAAGCGCTGAGGAGAACCCAATCTTTGGAGGGGATCCTGATGACGATTTGACGGATTACTATAAGTTTGCCAAAACGCACGGCCAAGAGCATTTCCTGCGTCTCCCTTCTACGAAAGAAAAAACCGCTCAGGATGAAGACGGTACAACTCGGACTGAACCTGAGTACGAGCCAATTATTGACATGTACATACGGCTCAATCAACCTGAATGGATACATTCAGACCATCAGAAATATCTGCGGAGCGCGCGGATTGGGTTAGGCGATCAATATCCAGGTGCCAATTGGATGGGGTACTTCTGGTATCCGCGTAATCTCAAGACTTATGTGAATCTGACGCGAATTACCGAATCTGACGATGAGCGAATCCTGCTGATTATCGGTGCCGCCCATACCTTTCTGATTCAGCAGTTTCTTGAGGATTCGGGAGATTATATCGTTGAAAGCCCGCTTAAATACTTGGATGCAACCGAAGCGGAAACGCCTTAACCTGTTGTTCGAGTTGTTGAGGATTTGGTAGTCCTTTTTTTCAGAGGAGATCGACACACTACAGATAGGAAAAATTTTTATGCAAGTTTTAACGAAATGCCAATTTTATTTGATGATATTATTCGTTGCTGTGTTATTTGCAGTCGGTCCAGTTGCAAGCGATGATCAGACAACCCCATCTACAGGAGATGCTATGCAAATAACGAAAAAACCGACAATTATGATTCTTGGCAGTTGGCACTTTACAAGTTCGGGACTGGATGGCATCAATACAAAAACAGATAATGTCCTCGCCCCCAAACGTCAGCGCGAGATTGAGCAGGTGGTTGAACACCTCAAAGAATTTAAACCTACCAAGATAGCGGTTGAGGTAGATCCAAGTCGCTGTGACAGGGAAATCAAAAACTATCAAGGTTATCTAAACGCGACCTACGCACTCGGACCATATGAGGGAGATCAGATTGGATACAGGTTGGCAAAAGAGTTCGGACATTCAAGGATGTATTGTGTTGATTATTGGCCGGAACACTGGCCTGTCCATATTGATCACGAGTTAATGGACACCACTACATTTGCAAAAACTCACAATCAGGAGCACCTTCTCCAACCGCTACCTACAGGGAAAGTCACTCGGGACGCGGATGGCAGAATCTGGATTGAACCTGAGAAATATGAACCAATGATTGACAAGTACATACGGATCAATCGGCCCGAAAGTTGGCGTGCCGATCATCAAGGATACATCCGTGCCGCACGGGTTGGACTTGGTGATGAATACCCGGGTGCGAATTGGCTTGTTCATAGCTGGTATGCTCGGAACCTCAAGATTTTTGTGAACATAACACGCATCATCGAATCTGCCGATGATCGAATCCTGTTGATTATCGGTGCCGGGCATGTCTTCCTCGTGCAGCAATTCCTTGAAGATTCAGGGGATTACGTTGTCGAAAGCCCACTGAAATACTTGGATACGAAGGGCATGCAGACCCCGTAACCTATTGTTTCGATTGTTGAATTGTTGAAAATTTGGTACCCTTTTTTCAGGCGGGTCAATCCTACAGATAGGAGAAAGTTCTATGAATGCCTTAGTGAGATGCAAATTCTATTTCGTGACCTTACTTTTCGCCGTGTTACTTATGCCTGGGGCAGCCTTAGGTGAGGATCAAACGGTCGCATCCACAGGAGATATTAAGCAGATGACACAAAAACCTACGATTATGATTCTGGGCAGTGAACACTTATCGAATCCGGGAATGGATGGCATTAATACCAAAATGGATGATGTCCTTGCTCCCAAACGTCAGCGCGAGATTCAACAGTTGGTCAAACAGCTCAAAGCGTTTCAACCCACTAAGATAGCACTTGAGGTGGATCCCAGGTTTGACGCTAAAATTAATGCAAATTATCAAGGATATTTAGAAGTATCCTATGAACTCAAGCGGGGTGAAGGCGATCAGATTGGATTTCGGTTAGCCAAGCAGCTGAATCATCCGAAAATGTACTGTGTTGATTATTTTTGGTCGGAACAGCACTCCCGCCGCCCTGAAAGTGAGATTGACTGGGATTTGAAAGACTACCGTACGTTTGCAAAAACCCACAATCAGGAGCACTTCCTTACTTCTTTGCCTATGACTGAAGGGAAAGTTACGCAGGATGAAGATGGCACAGTTTGGATTGAACCTGAAAAATATGAATCAATGACTGACATGTACATACGACTCAACCAACCTGAAGGCAGACGTACAGATCACCAAGGATACATGCGGATTGCACAGATTGGATTAGGCACTCAATACCCGGGTGCGCATTGGGTTGTCCATAATTGGTATGCTCGGAATTTCAAGATTTTTGTGAACATAACGCGCATCACCGAATCTGCTGATGATCGCATTCTATTAATTATCGGTGCCGGGCATGTCTTCCTCGTCCAACAGTTTCTTGAAGATTCAGGAGATTACATCGTCGAAAGCCCGCTGAAATACTTGAATACAACCGAGAACGAGACACCTTAACCTGTTGTTCCGGTTGTTGAAAATCTGGTAATCCTTTTTGAGTGAGATTTAACTCGACTACAGGGCGGAGAAAGTTTTATGAAAGCTTAGTGAAATACAAACTTTATTTGATAACGTTGCTCGCCACTATGTTATTTACAGTTGGCACAGTCGCAAGCGATAATCAGACAGATGTATCTACAGGAGAAACTAAGCAGATGCCACAAAAACCGACAATTATGATTCTGGGTAGCGCACACTTGGCGAATCCGGGAGCAGATGTATACAACACAAAAATGGATGATGTCCTCGCACCCAAACGTCAACGCGAGATTGAACAACTGGTCACACAGCTTAAAGCGTTTCGTCCCACCAAGATAGCCATTGAGGCAGATGAAAGGTTTGACGCTAAGATTAACGCAGACTATCATGGCTATCTGGAAGGCACATACCAACTCAAGCGTGGGGAAAGCAACCAAATTGGCTTTCGGTTGGCTAAACAGCTGGGACATCCAAAGATGTACTGCGTCGATTATTGGCCGGAACGTTGGCCAATCCTTGAAAAAATTGATGATCATTTGATAGATTATTATGCCTTTGCAGAAACTCGCAATCAGGAGCACTTCCTCTGTCCACCCCCTGTTGCTGAAGGAAAAATTGTCAAGGATAAGGATGGCACAACTTGGATTGAACCTGAGAAATACCGGTCAATTATTGAGATGTACATACAGGGCAACGAACCTCAAGGGAGACGCGCAGATCATCAGGCATATCTGCGGAGTGCACGCATTGGGTTAGGCGACCAGTATCCGGGTGCGAATTGGGTGGCCCATATTTGGTATGCTCGGAATCTCAAGATTTTTGTGAACCTCACGCGCATCACCGAATCTAATGACGACCGGATTCTGTTGATTATCGGTGATGGGCATGTCTTTCTCATCCAGCAGTTTCTTGAGGATTCGGGAGATTATATTGTAGAGAGCCCGTTGGACTATTTAAGTGCGCAAGAAACACAATAAGATAGAAGGCTGAAACGCCTTCCCTACACTCTATTGTAATTTAGGACTAACCGAGGTCAACAGAAGACTATGTGGGACAAAGTAAAATTAACCCGCCCTTCATTTCGAGACTTACTCTGGTTGTTCGCACGGGTGTTGAAGGCATCGCCTTTTATCGCTGCTGTATGGATAACCCTTGTCCTCATCAACGCAGGTGCTGCGGCAGCCCAACTGCTTGTGCTCCGAGAAACCGTTAATACCCTCGTCGATGCAGACCTTATGAGTAGTGCTGTCCCATGGCTGGTTGCGCTCTGTTGCCTCTTTTTCGTGGAACAAGCAGTCTCAACATTCCTCCCGCTTTTGCGTGAACAACTCCGCATTAGAGCCGGTTTCGCTTTGCAGCGGGATGCCTTGCAAAAGACAGGCAAACTGCCACTGGAAGCATTTGATGACGAGGAATCGCATAACCTCATCAATCGTGTCGTTACTGGCGGGGATTCCAGCGTTGTCCAATTGATGCAAAACGGCTTGAACTTTATTGAATACGTCCCTGTTCTACTCACCAGTGCCGTTGTTTTAGGACTGATTTCAATTTGGATTCCTCTGATTATCATTGGCGGTGCAATATTACTGCGCGTGTTTGAAATTCGGATGGGAAGCCGAGTGCGCCACTTCGAGGTGGAAAACACACGCAACAAACGACTCGCGGATTACTACGTCCAACTTCTAACAGAACGACGCAGTGCCGCCGAAATCCGCTTATGGGGAATCGGCGAAACCCTGCTCCAACGCTGGCGGACGATCCTCGCACAATATCTTCGGGAACGTCTGCATATCTCATTTCAAAATGCCTCCCAAGGTATTTTCCAAGTGTTTATTTTCGTAGCCATCAGCGCTGGGGCATTACTGGTTACATCGCTTTCACAGGGAAGGGTCGAAGCCGGACTCGCCGCTTTGGTGTTGGAGGCACTCCGGAATATCACTGCAGGTATGAACTCTATGCAGTATTTCGTCATCGGTTTTGTCCAACACGCTGGCTACGGAGAGGACCTTCGCCGTCTGTTAGAAAAGGAAGAGGAGGAAGTCGCTCCCGAAACACAAACGCCTTCTCCGCACCCGATGCGTGAAGGTATCCGCTTGCATGACGTCGCGTATCGTTACCCGGGTGCAAACACAGATGCGCTCTCTGACATTAACATTCATATTCGTCCGGGCGAAATTCTCGCTATCGTCGGTGAAAACGGTGCCGGAAAGACGACGTTGGCACACATCTTAGCAGGCTTGCGTTCTCCGACAGCAGGACACGTCACAATAGACGGTATTGATACCGCCACAATCTCATCCG
>JAGWBV010000083.1 GCA_021295715.1 Candidatus Poribacteria bacterium
TTATATTAGAGGAATAGGATGTAAATCTCCCTTTTCCATAAGATCACAACTTTCAAGGATCCATTTGAATTTTTCAAACAAGTACTTAGGGAGAATACGCCACAGAACACGATGGAGGCAATATGAGCAACGAAAGTAAGTGTCCGGTGATGCACCACGCTCACGCACGGGGCACGATAGCGAACCAACAATGGTGGCCCGATCAGTTGAACCTGAAGATGCTCCACCAAAACCCACCCACATCTCATCCTATGGGTGAGGATTTCAACTACGCCGAGGCGTTCGAGACACTCGACTTGGAGGGGCTGAAACAGGACGTTTATAAGGTGATGACGACGTCGCAGGACTGGTGGCCCGCCGACTACGGACACTATGGACCCCTCTTCATTCGGATGGCGTGGCACAGTGCAGGCACGTACCGCATCGGCGACGGACGCGGCGGCGGTGCCTCTGGCACGCTCCGCTTTGCACCCCTCAACAGTTGGCCCGACAACGCCAGCCTCGACAAGTCAGTCCGGCTCCTCTGGCCCGTCAAGCAGAAATACGGGCGGACGCTCTCATGGGCAGACCTCATAATCTTCGCCGGGAACTGTGCCTTGGAGTCGATGGGGCTCAAGACACTCGGATTCGCAGGCGGGCGTGAGGATGTCTGGGAGCCTGAAGAAGACATCTATTGGGGATCGGAGACCACGTGGCTCGGGGACGAGCGTTACACCGGCGACAGAGAGCTTGAGAATCCTCTCGGTGCCGTTCAGATGGGCTTAATCTATGTGAATCCACAGGGACCCAACGGTAACCCGGATCCCGTCGCTGCAGCGCGAGACATTCGAGAGACGTTCCGGCGCATGGCAATGAACGACGAGGAGACGGTCGCACTCATCGCCGGCGGACACACGTTCGGCAAAACGCACGGGGCTGCGGATGCCGATGCGTACGTTGGACCCGAACCCGAAGGTGCCTCACTTGAGGAACAAGGACTCGGTTGGAAGAACAGTTTTGGTAGCGGCAAGGGTGTCCACACAATCACTAGTGGGTTGGAGGGTGCCTGGACCGCCGCACCGACTAAGTGGGACAATGGTTTCTTTGAGAACCTGTTCA
Organism: Candidatus Poribacteria bacterium; assembly: GCA_021295715.1. Taxonomy (NCBI): domain Bacteria; phylum Candidatus Poribacteria; species Candidatus Poribacteria bacterium. Next base: position 1,099 of record JAGWBV010000083.1, read on the forward strand.
ACTACGACTGGGAACTGATAAAAGGTCCGGGGGGGGCATGGCAGTGGACCCCCAAAGATGAATCCGCACACGGCACGGTGCCGGACGCTCACGATCCCTCGAAGAAACACGCGCCGATGATGCTCACAACCGACCTATCTCTGAAAGAGGATCCAATCTACGCAGAGATTTCCAAACGCTTCTACGAGAACCCAGCGGAGTTCTCAGATGCCTTTGCCAGGGCGTGGTACAAGCTGACCCACCGCGACATGGGACCCCGCACACGCTGTCTCGGTCCCTGGGTTCCTGAAGAACCGCAATTGTGGCAAGACCCTGTCCCGGATGTCGATCATGAATTGATTAATGAGCAGGACATCGCTGCCCTCAAGGGGAAGATCCTCGCATCAGGACTCTCCATTTCCCAACTCGTTTCGACGGCTTGGGCGTCTGCGGCAACATTCCGCGGCACCGATAAGCGCGGTGGTGCGAACGGGGCACGTATTCGCCTCGCACCCCAGAAGGATTGGGAAGTCAACAATCCGTCCGAATTGGAGAAGGTCCTTCAATCCCTCGAGGCGATTCAAAACGAATTTAACGGATCCCAGTCCGACGGGAAGCGGGTCTCTCTTGCTGACCTGATCGTTCTCGCTGGGTGTGCAGCCATCGAGGCAGCTGCGAAGAATGCCGGTATTGAGGTCCAGGTTCCTTTCGCGCCGGGACGCACGGATGCGTTGCAGAAGCAAACCGATGTGGAATCGTTTGCTGTGCTTGAACCGACTGCCGACGGATTTCGCAACTACCTCGCAAACGGACACCACGGCACCGCCGAACAGTTGCTCGTGGATCGAGCACACATGCTGACGCTAACCGCGCCTGAGATGACGGTTCTCATCGGCGGCTTGCGTGTCCTGGATACAAACGTTTGTGAGTCCGGTTTCGGTATCTTCACCAAGCGACCCGAGACGTTGACAACTGATTTCTTCGTGAATCTGCTTGACATGAACACCGAGTGGTCAGTTTCCTCTACATCTGAGAATGTGTTCGAGGGGCGTGACCGCTCGACAGGCGAGCGCAAGTGGACCGGTACCCGCGTCGATCTCGTATTCGGCTCAAGCTCTCAGCTTCGAGCCATTGCGGAAGTCTACGCGTGTGATGACGCTCAAGAAGCGTTTGTAAATGATTTCGTGGCTGCGTGGAACAAGGTCATGAATCTCGATCGATTCGACCTTGCCTAACCTCAACAAGGTAGAACAGTGGGCGCGTGGAACCCTCACGCGCCCACTGCCCAATTCGTTGTGTAGGTTAAAGGGTTGGTTAAACCTAATTATCTTCAGGGTCTTTAGGAGGTTTTGGCTGAGGTTTATCTCTTTCATTTTTAGCCCATTCTACCCATTCTGCATGCTTTTGCTTCGCCCCTTCTAAGCGGGCCCTCTGATTTTTTTTCTCCTCACGTTTTTCGAGAATCCTTTTGACTAACATGATAACCTCCCAGACAGCCGCCCAGATTTCCATAAGATTACTGCTACGAGCGTGAAAAGTGGTAATGCTGTACTGGCATTTAAGATGAGAATATTCAGGCTTTCTCCCTTAGGTCTCAACAGGAAAAATACATAAAGTATTTCCAAAATAATTACATGAATTAAAATGGCAAGTGACCATTCGGGTGTTATGATTTCACGCCATTTTCTACTTGATCTTTCTTCGTCCATAAATACGTACTTTTTGTATTAATTACTTAGAACTGATTTTAATTTTAATCTTTTTTCTCTTATTTATCAACCCATTTTAATACTACAGGCTATTTTACTTATCCTTCCTCCTGCCACGTCTCCATCCTTGGTGTACGAGCGAGTTTTACTCGCGACTCCTACTGATTGCTGACCGTTCTAAAGAATCTTATTGATTTCCTTCCTAAAGTGTGTGAAAATAAGAGAAAATCCCATCCTGATCACTTTGTGGACAGAGAAACCATGAAAAATGATAAGAAAACAATCTTCGGTTGGTGCATGTATGACTGCGCGAATTCAGCCTATATCACCACCGTGATCGCCGCCATATTGCCGAATTATTTTGCGAAAGCCATTGTCGGCGAAGCAGGTGTGAACATTCTCGGTATGAATGTGAGTGCGACAGCCTTGTGGGGCTATATGTTGGCAACCGCGGCGTTCTGCGTATTCCTCTTTGCACCCGTGCTTGGGGCGATTGCCGATTTCTCTGCCGCAAAAAAACGGTTTCTTATGGGCTTCGCATATATGGGCAGTATCTTCGCAACGCTGCTCTATTTTTGTAAGTCTGGCGATGTCGGATTGACGATTATGCTATTTCTCGGTTCTCAAATTTGCTTTGTCGGCGGTAATGTTTTCTACGATGCGTTCTTACCACAGATCGCCTCCGAAGACAAACTGGATGCCGTTTCTGCCCGAGGCTATGCTTTCGGGTATGTCGGCGGCTCGCTGCAATTTACCATTGCCCTCGCCCTCGTCGCCACGCAAAAGACACCGGAAGGCCAAGCGATGGCAGCACGCATCGGAATGGCGATGACAGGAATTTGGTGGGCAGGTTGGACACTGTTGACAATGAAATACCTAAAAGAGGAAAAAACGTCGTATCAACTTCCAGAGGCACACCGCAACAAACCAAAACCTATCGCTTATCTCATCCTTGGCATCAGTCGGACGCTTGCAACAGCAAAACGGGTCGGACGCTTTAAACACCTGACCCTCTTCCTCGTCGCCTATATGATATACAACGACGGGATCCACACCGTTACCAGCATGGCGACAATTTACGGCACGGAAGAATTAGGGCTTTCAACGACTGCACTCATGGTAACGCTCCTGCTGGTGCAAGTTGTTGCAATAGGGGGCGCGTTGATCTTCAGTCGGCTCGCAAGTCGTATCGGTGCGAAACGCTCTGTAATGTTTGCCTTAGTCTTGTGGAGTGGGGTTGTTACCTATGGGTATTTCATTCATTCCGCAACAGAATTCTTTGTTCTCGGAATGGTTGTGGGTCTTGTGCTCGGTGGGACACAAGCGTTGAGCCGTTCCTTCTACGGTGCAATGATTCCAGAGCAGGCGAGTGCGGAGTTTTACGGGTTCTATTCTGTCTTTAGCAAGTTTTCGTCAATTTGGGGACCCGTAACGTTTGGTGTTATCGAACAGATCACCGGCAGCGCACGTCTTGCGATTATTTCATTGATGATTTTCTTTATCGTCGGACTGATTCTATTGGGATTCGTAGATGAAACAAAGGCAAAAGCGGATAAACTCGCGTTCTAATACAGGCAGTCAGCTATCGGCGATCAGCAATTAGTAAAGACGGTTCTCTGTAACAATTTACTGCTGCCTGAGTCTTCCAAAGCACGGAAGATTATTACAAAAACGACTCTTTACCGACTGCCGACTGCTGACCGCTGATGGCTGTTAGTTAATTCGTTAACTCGAAAATAATCGGGAGTTCAAGCCGCAAACTATTCCCTTCTTGTTCCGCAGGGAAAGGCGGGTAAGGCACAGCGTTTTGGACAGCGGCGATCGCCGCGCTATCCAGTGCCGTTGAGCCGGAAGAATCTGTGACTGTTGGATTCCGAATCGTGCCGTCTTTGAAAAGCGTAAATCGGACGGTTGTGCTGGAACCGTCGTCTAAACTCCGGACACGTGGGGGGAACCGTTGCACCTGTTTGATTCGGTCCCGAACCGCCTTTAAGAATTCGTTAAACGACTGTTTCGCATCCCCTAAGTTGACAGAGGCGAGTTCAAGATTGCCCGCATCATTGAACTCCGTTTGTGCAAGGCTTGTTCCCATATCCATTTTTGCGACTAAGCTTGTGCTCTCAAACTTCGGCACCTCAAACTTCGGCATCGTTGTAACAATATTTGCCTGTTGTCGCGTGGCTCTGAACAGATTTTTACCGATCCCTGTTGTGCTCGGTGCCATGACCGGGCGTGTCGAAACGTCGCTCGTCGGTAGTGTGAATCGTGCGTTGCCCACCGGAATTTTAGCACTCGTCGTAACAGTCTGTCCTTTGGGGGCTCGGATCTTAGAGAACTTCGGTTTTTGGGGTTGTCGCGTTGCACGAGGCGGCGTCCGGCGTTTCGCTTGTGGTTTCTCGGCTTCCAGAACGACACTCTCTACTTTATCATTGTGCATCTCCAACACGGTTTTTTGAATAAAGTAGATAGCACCGGCAATAATCCCGACTACATGCAGCCCGATTGCGAAACCCCATGCGATCCGGATCGCTTTCCGTTTCCGTTTTTGGGCGGCTTCTCGGTTTTGCCGCTGAACATCAGCCATGGTCATCATATTCTTCTGCTCCCATATGTTTTCAGCACCCTATAGGCGTGCTATATCAGTCATTAATCTTCATAACTCATTAACTTATATCTGCCGTTTTTGACAACGACTGAGCCGAGAATCTTCAGTTCCCGTTTTTCTCCAGCAACGTTCTGTAACGTCAAAACGGTCCCACGCAAAAGTTGGAACCCTTCATAAGTCTCTTCGGGTCGATCGAAGCGGATGTCAACGAACTTCAGATTTACCCCTCCGAAGTGAGCGATCCACTTTTTCATACCTGTATTACACTTCTTATTTAGATTTGACCATGCAAAATCGCCCGGAAAATTGTTCGGTGGACGGCTCGCAGGGAACGCGGGCCAAATCCAATCGAGGTATTCCTCGCGTTGCACACGCAGGCGGTCTAACTGCTCAATATCTTTCCGATTGAGTGCGTCAACGACTGCCAGACCGAGTTGGTCTGGCGAGTCGAGACTATTTTTCCAAACCGATTTCTCACACCCTACGAAACTGCTGTAGACAATCAGCGTCGTTAGAAGGATGTAAGATGCGTGAACGGTGAGTTTACTACTTCTGCGCACTCGTGGTCCATCCTGTGGTCCAGTTGTTGCTTGGGCTCACACCACCGATGAAGTTAACCTGTTCAAAGAAACCATCACCCGGCGGATTCGCAGGTGTTACTGCATTTGCACCCGCACCAGGTGTAAAGTTTGGCGCGGACTTGTTGAAGGGCGCTGCCAAGCCTGGGTCAACTTCTTTATTTCCGTTGGAAGCGGCAAAATCGGCTTCATCGAATCCATCGTCGTCTTTCTCATCGCCGAAATTGCCTTTTCCATTTTCAAAGAAGATGCTGTTTTTTACGACCAGTTTACCGCTATTCGCCTGCGCGTGGGTTGCCTCGTTGTTGATATCGAGTCCAACTTTGTTAAAGCCGGTAACGATGAAGTTGGCGAATGTGCCAGCGGCTCCTTCACGAATCAACATACCGTTATCGCTTTCTGGACCAGCTGGATCACCGACGAGCGTTACGTTATAGACCGTCGCGGCGGAACGGGGTTCTGCTTCATTATCTTTACTGCTGTTGTCAACTTCGAAGCCGTTATCGGCATCGTCGCCATACTGCTGCACGACGAGGAACTGGGCTTTACCTGTCCAGCCATCTGTCCAGTCGAAGGAGTCGTCGCGCGCACCCGTAACCATGACATACTTCAGGTTGACGGTGCCACCGAACATCTCAACGCCATCGTCTTGGTTCATGTGGACTTGGACGTGATCGACAATAGTGCCGGATCCAACGCCTTGGAAGGCGATACCGTTCAACTCGTTGTCAGGGCTGAATTCGATACCTGCGTACTCGACACGGACGTATTGAAGGATGCCGCTGCTGTCCGCTGGATTGTTTCCACCGAAAGCACCTGTGTCCCCTTCACCGAAAGTTAGGCCTTGGTTCGTGGGCGCGCTACCGTTGATAATCAAGCCACCCCACTGACCGCGTGCGCGGGAACCTTCAAAGGCATCACTCGACATAACGATGGGGGCAGATACTGTGCCTTGTGCCATGATCTTAGAGCCTTGGGCAATGATAAGTGTGCCATTGGTTGCCTGCTCGCCGTAAATGTGGACACCCGCTTCAATGGTTAAGGTTGCGCCGCTTTCAACAAACACTGCACCCCGGAGGAGATAATCGTAAGCCGAAGTGAGCGTTTTGTCGGCGTTCAATCTGCCTTCAAGGATGACCACTTGACGTCCATCAATATCGATAACAGTCTCTTCTACTAACGTTTCTTCAATTACTTCGATCTCGTCCGTATCATCGCTATCACAACCGACAATGGCGAGTGTTAATCCAACTGTGAAGGCTGCCATAAGTAGAAACAGCCAGTTCTGATAGAAACCCCTTGTTCCCGTGGATGCAGGGACCGACCCAATATTTAACATTAGCTAACTTAGCTCCTTTTTTATTTTTTATCTTTGCCTAACCGATCCAACGGACAGACACTGATGATTGCGACCCAGCGATACACATCGCCGTTTTTAAGCCGCTGTTGTAAATTTTCTTACGCTATAAAGAATACCAATAAATTGTTGCAAAAAAGTGACAATGATATGATTTTTTTACCACTGATTGCTGACAACCACTCTTCTGATAACTGAGATAGTAGTTTCTGAAAATAAGTTTACATTTTGGTAAACCCGCGCCCTGCTTCATGAACCCTGTAGGAGGGAACTCCGATTCCCGACTCTTCTCTTTGAGTCCTCTTGCTGACTGCTGATGGCTGATTGCCGACAGCCGTCCCCTATAAGTTGTAACTTATCCCGAATGAGAACGCTCTCCCCAATTTATAGTGGACATAGCTTGCCTCACCCTGTTTAAAATGAACGTCCGGGTCGAGGAGATTTTTCGCGGAGACGCTGAATTTGAAATAATTCGCGACCGTCCGACTGAAACTCACATCCAGTTGTCCACGCGGTTGCTCATACACATCTGGCACCCCATGGTTGCCCACCTCAGAGAGTCTGCGTCCGAAGATGTTATACGCAATCGCACTCGAAATACCCCAGTCCGGATCTTCAAAACCGACGGAGACGTTGACGATGTATGGACACTGTCCCTGTAGTGGACGCTCGGAGGAGGTCTGAATACCGACGTCCTCGGGTAACACCACGTGTGAGGAAATCAATGCGGCGTTTGTATTGATCGAGAATTTACGCAATGCATCTGTGAGAACGCCTAAATTCTGACGCGCTTCTAACTCCAAGCCGTAGTTGTTGGCACCTTCGGCGTTTTCATAGGTAATCCGGACTTCCGCCTGCGGTTGAACGATCTGTTCAATCGGTTTCTGGAACCGTTTATAGAACGCACTTATCGCCAAAACGCCACCAATCTGTGGAAAAGCTTCCCAACGGAAATCGAAATTGTCAATCTGCGTCCGCTCCAATTCTGGATTGCCGAGAATCGTTCTACCACCGACGAAGTCTGTGAACTCAAAGGGCGCGAGTTCCCGGAAATCCGGACGCGTAATTGTTCGAGATGCTGCGAGCCGTAGATTCATCCGTTCCGTGAGACGATACGCTACGTTCAGACCCGGCAACCAGTCAAGTGTTTTTAGATTCGCTTCAATTGCTTTTTGGGAGGCAGTGAACGGATCGTAGGTGGTAACCGTTTGATCCGAAGACTCCAATCGAACCCCGGTCATAATCTGCCATTTTGTGGTAATCGGTAGATCGAGCATCAGGTAACTTGAGTAGATATTGTGGTCTGCCAAGTAGTTATCCGTAGAGCGTGTGGATTCTCGCAATTCAAAAACACGAGGGGCTATGTTTTGGGTTTGAAAGAGTATTTCGGGGGGATCGGAGAGGTTGACGGTCGCGTCTACTTGGTCAGAAGGTAGGAATCTAAATCTACGGACATCAAAAGTCCGTGCCCTGTCTCGTAAGAGTCCTCCGAATTTGAAGAGACCTTCAGCACCCAGCGGTACTTTCCAGTCGAGACGTGCGTTGTATTCGTCGTCCTCAAGATTAAAGAAAAATCTGCTACCACTATGTGTTACATCGCGGAATGTGAACGTTCCATCACCTCTGTCTTCGTAGATGTTTTCGCGTGTGTCGGGTTCATCGCGCAACGCACGGGAATAAGTGAGTCGCCACTCCATAGAGACATCGGCGTGCTTTGCTGCTTCTTCTAATACGGGTTCTCCGAAGTTAAAGTCATGCATGCCTGCGACCTGTCCAGAGAAAAGTTGCCGTTCAACGTAACGCAGCCGTGTGCTGCGCAGATCGGTATTTCTATCGGCGTTGAACCCTTCCCATGTTCGGGTCTCATCTTCAGCGGTGTGTGTGAAAAGCGTCTTTATGCTGAGCAGATGTTCTGGAGAGAGGCGAAGACTGGTATTTAGGACACTTCCCCACTCCACTTCATTACCGCTCCGTTCAATGTTATACGAGGTTACTGGGGAAAGCGTCTCGTTCAAACCGAGCCGGAAGGCATTGCGAACCTGTGTACCATAACTATGGCTATTGCCGTAAGAGATGACACCTAAGTACCCGAACTCTTTGTCTCCGAAAATCTTGTTACTGTTACCAAGACTGAATTTATAGCCTTGATTAATGGGAACTTGTCGTCGTTCTGGCGACCAGACATTGGAAAACGATTGTCCGAACTCTTGAATTTCTTGGGGCGTGAATCCTAAAGGTGTAAAACGTCCACGCTCTCGAACCGGTAAATCGGCTGCCTGATTTTCGACAATGATCGGTAAGGCACGCGAGCCATCGTCGAATCCTAAAAAGTCGAAACTACCACCCGGATACGTCAAGCCGTCTTCTCCTGTTGCCTGTGTGTTAAAACCGCTCGACATTGAGAGCGACATCGTCAATTCTTCTGGGAAGTCTTTGGTGAACACTTGGACAGAACCCCCAGCGAAACCCCCGGGTTGGTCGGGCGAGAAGGTCTTGACTGTCTGGAGACTTGCGAGGAGGCTTGCTGGAAAGATGTCCATCGGCACAACTCGGCGGTTCGGCTCAGGGCTGGGGATCTCAACGTTATTAAGAAGGGTATTGCTGTAGCGTTCTCCCAAACCGCGGACAAACACGTAACGTCCGCCGACTATGCTGACACCCGTTACTCGTTTAATAGCCTCACCAGCAGATGAGGCAGGGAGTCGGCTCATCTCTTCTGTGCTGATGCTGTCTTCAATGCGTGAACTACGCATCCGTTTTTCAAGGAGACCCCGCTCACTGGCTTGGCTCAGTCGGACAGGCAACTTGATGGCATCGAGTTTTACCACCTGTGGGGTCATTTTGATGTCAAGAGATGCCGATGTCTCGCCTGGGATCACCTGAAAATCGGGGATGACAAAAGTGTTATAAAACGGCGCGCTTGCATGAATCTTATAAGTACCGCTCGGCAGTTCCAGCGAGAATGCACCTGTTTCATCCGTTTTTACCCGAATTTGCGTGTCAGTGACCCGAATGGATACCGCTGCTATCGGCATTTCGGTGTCGTTATCTACAACGCTACCTGTTACCTTGACGATCTGTTGTGTTTCGTGGTTATCGGCATCTACTTCTCCGAGCACGAGTCCTATGCTAAGCACCAAAAGCAATAGGTTACCGATGCGAAACCATTCCCCGCAGGGCGGAACTTGCAAGCCCATATTAAGAAATCCTCTCCTTTTGTCCGATTATCCCTTTAAGCAAACTAAAAATCCTCTCTGGTTTTGTGGTCGGCGGCTCCCTATACGCGCATGGACGGGTTCAGGATCCGTCCTCACTATAATTTTATAGACTGCGCGAAGGGTTCTCCGCCAACATCTCTGTTCTCAACGCTATTCCAATGGTAAAAGAAATTTTAATCCCCAAATGCAACAAAAATGTGTAATTTGTTTGTTAAAATAAAGAAAAATAAGCAACTTTAAGTATTAAAGTTCAAGTTTTGCATCCGCAATTGGGATGGAAAATTGGAAGATGGGAAGGTTGGAAGAGAGGGGATACGGTGTTTCTTCCACCCTTCCTGCACTTCCATCCTTCCTTAAAACCTACAATGTATATTTAATATTGCTTAGGGGTGCTATGTTAATGAGAAACTGGCAACTTGGGTTATATTTAGGTAATTCTATAAAAGACAGTTTTTAATCAAGCAGGCTCCATAATCTTGTAAATCCTTGAATCCTGTAAATCCTGATTCAGACAATGAATTCCGACATTACCCGATTCAATTCTTAAACTTCATCAGAAAAACCGTACCGGCTGCTGATAGCCATTTGGCTTTTCTCTTGATATTTTTGACTACAAGTCCTATAATAATAAGCATACGTTATTCATGTTCTATGGAAGGCACATTGATGTTAGCCGAGTTGCTTCGGAAAAGCATTCATCTATCAGGACTGGTCCTACCGCTTATCTACCTGTTTTTAGATCGACAGACGATGTTAATCTTCATCGGAATACTGACCGGATTGGCACTTGCCGTGGAATTACTGAAATGGTTCTTCCCGCGTTTCGGTGAGTTGTTTTTCAAAATTTTCGCTTTCCTGCTCCGCACACATGAGCGCAAAGGCGCCATGACAGGCGCGACCTACTATCTCATCAGTGCTTTCTTGTGTATTTTCTTTTTCTCTAAGACGCTTGCGATCGTTTGCATTTTCTTTATGATATTGGGGGATTTGGCCGCCGCGTTAGTGGGTAAAAAATGGGGCAGGACGAAGCTCATCGGTAAAAAGAGTTTAGAAGGCAGTGCCGCCTGTTTTGTCGTTTGCGTTTTGATTGCTTTAGTGACATTGAATCCTGTGATAGCAATCATCGGTGCTTTGGTCGCTACAATTGTGGAACTCATCCCCGCCCCGATCGACGACAACCTCACAGTGCCGCTCGTTTCCGGTGCTGTGATGCATTTTCTGATGCAAATTCTAAACTCTTAACACATAGCAGTCAGAAGAATAGCAGTCAGCCATCGGTTTCCATCAGCAGTCAGATAAAAGAAAATTGCGATGGTAGTGGTGTTTTTGCAATGTAATACAAGGAACGGATTTCGTTTCTCCGCAGACTAAATCCAGTCTATTCCCAGACCAAATCCGGTGTTTCTTCAATTTCCCCTTGTAGCTGCTTTAACACCTCTTTACTGACAACTAATATTATGGCGAATATCAAACTCGAAAACATTGTAAAACGCTTCGGAGATTTCGTGGCGGTTAAGGATTTCAATCTGGAGGTTGAGGACAAAGAGTTCGTGGTTTTTCTCGGTCCCTCTGGATGTGGTAAAACCACAACGCTCCGTCTCATCGCAGGTTTAGAAAATCCTGAAGAGGGCGATATCTTCATCGATGGACAGCCTGTCAACGATCTCTCCCCTGCCGACCGAGATATCGCCTTCGTCTTTCAATTCTATGCCCTCTACCCACATCTGAACGTCTACGATAACATTGCTTTCCCACTTAAAGCCGTGAAGATCTCGAAATCGGAGATTGATGCCCAAGTGAAGCGGGTTGCGGGAATCTTGCAGATATCCGATATACTCAATCGCAAGCCGAGTGTCCTCAGCGGTGGTGAGATGCAACGCGTCGCGCTCGGACGCGCCATGGTGCGTCAGCCAAAGGTGTATCTCCTTGATGAACCTATGGCGAATTTAGACGCGAAGATTCGCGTTGATACCCGCGCCGAAATTAAGCGACTCCAGCACGAAATCGGGGCAACAACCATCTTTGTAACACATGATCAGGTTGAAGCCATGTCACTCGCGGATAGGATTGCTGTTATCCACCAAGGAATCCTGCAGCAAATTGGGACACCGCATGAAATCTATAACAAGCCTGATAGTCTCTTTGTGGCGGGATTTATGGGAATGCCCACTATGAACCTGCTGGATGCAGAGGTCACCTCGCACGGAGGGGAATCCATGCTACGGTTGCGTCACACCGATGTCTATTTTCGCCTCTCTCCGGAACGACAAGCGACTATCACTTCAGGCGCGGTGGAAAACGGTTTGGTGTTCGGCATTCGTCCAGAACATATCACAGCGGTAGGTCAGTCCGGTGGAGGAACCATTCCTGTTGATGTGCATCTCGTTGAACCGCTGGGTCCCGTCAATATCCTTGACATCCGACTCGGTACGCATTCAGAGACCCAGGAACCTATTCTGCTTCGGGTCAGGACACATCCAACGTTTCAGGTTACGACTGGGGACACCGTCTGGTTAAATTTTGACGAAGCAGAAATGCATCTCTTCGACCGAGAAACAGAACGAGCTGTCTGGGGAAAGTAGTTGTCAACTAAGGGTGCCATGTCTATAAATAGGTAGCAACTCACGTTAGAATAATAAAGATGCAGGAAAAGATAAATGGAAGGAAAAGATTTAGTCAAGTACCCGCCGACTAAAGTCGGGGGCTTGTTAAAACCCCGTCATTCTCGGCTGTTCGTGTTTCTCGGGCTATGGCTCAAGCAGCCCACGATGCAGAACCTCAGACACTTCCGATTCGGAAGTTGTTCAAACGAACAAACGTCTTCGAGTTACAAAAAATATTTTAGCATTTTTGACGCTTTTTGTCAATAAAAATATAGTAGGAGCGGTGTTTCCTGACCTGAATGAATTCAGGGGTTTCCACACCGAAGATAAGAGATGAAAATACCGTGTCGTTTAGCCGCTTTTGACTTGGATGGAACACTCCTCAACAGTGAACACGCATTATCAGCAAAAAACCGAGACGCGCTTCGGGCACTCGCCGCAAAAGATGTTCTTGTGGTATTAGTTTCTGGAAGGATGCACCGGTCTATCAAACCGATCAGCGATCAGATCGGGCTTGAAAACCCGATTATCTCTTACAATGGCGGGATGGTACAACACGCGACAACAAGTGAGGTGTATCATCATACACCGGTTCCAGCGGACTATGCGATGGCGGTCGTCGATGACTGCGTTGCGCAGAATTTGCATCTCAACTTCTGTTTGAATGACGAACTTTACGTCGCTGAGCGAAACGCATGGAGCGACCTCTACGAAGCGCGAACAGGCGTTCCAGCGACACCTGTAGGTGACCTACGCGAGTTATCCGGGGAAACACCCACAAAGTTACTCATCATCCATACACCCGAAAAATTAAAACCGCTCTTGGACAGTTTTCAAGCCAATTATGCGGAGAAGCTTTACGTCACGCAGACCCAGGCGGAGTATATTGAATGTATGAATCCGGAGGTCGCTAAGGGACGCGCACTAACAGCACTCGCAAATCGATTTGATATTCCGATGGACACAGTTGTTGCTTTCGGTGATAGTTACAATGATGAAAGTTTACTCAAAATAGCGGGGTTCGGCATAGCGATGGCAAACGCAGTGCCACCGATTCGTGAGTGTGCCGATCATATTACGACGACGAATGACGATGACGGAGTCGCAAAAGCGATTTGGGAATTGATTCTCTGAAGCATTGGATTGTGTTCCCTGTAGGAGGGAACTCCGATTCCCGATTCTCCTGTCCGGTGACCACTTTGCTGGCGGTTATTGTCTCGGATTGATGTCATGAAACTTTTTGTAAGGAATATCCGCAACGAGTACGTAGGAATTTCCCTCCTGTTTCAATGACATCCGAACGGAGTTAACGGAAAATTCAAAATACTTTGCCAGAACTTCTGCCAACTCATGATGCAACCTCGTCATAAAGCGATCATCTACATCAAGCCTGTCTTGTGTAATGACAAGTTTTAGGCGCTGCTTGGCGATACTACTCGACTTCGGCTTGCGCCCGAATAATTGTTTTATGCTGATATTCATCAAGTTTGCGGTTTGGAAACCCAATCTTTTAAGGTTGGGAGGAAACCGCCCTCCTTTTTGCCATGAAAATGAATGTAGAATATCTTATACGTTTTCTTCGATCCTTTGACAGAAAGACACTCTATATATTTCTGAACCAATTGACGATATTGGAAAGAAAGCCTTTCTGCTCTAAGTCAGGTATCGGGATTCGTTGTCCGGTAAGCCTCCGGGCAATGCGCATATAAGCTTGAGAACCGGGGGAAGCGTCTTCGTATACTAAAGGGATTCCGCGGTTCGTGGAAGTAATCACACCGGTGTCTTCAGGAACAATCCCGATGAGGTCGATATTGAGGATATCGAGGACATCGGCTTGGTCCATCATACTCCCGTTCCCTACGAGCTGCGGCGAGAAGCGATTTAGAATCAGGTTGATCGGCTCGATGCCGGCGTGTTGCAACAACCCTATAATTCGGTCGGCATCCCGAATTGCGGAAACGTCCGGGGTCGTGACAACAATGGCTTCTTCTGCGCCTGCGGAAGCGTTACTGAAACCACGTTCAATACCGGCAGGCGAGTCAATCAACACGAAATCGTGAGCGTCCTTCAATTTGTCACAAATCGCTTTCATCTGCTCTGGTTGGATGTCATCTTTGTTGTTTTTCTGGGATGCTGCCAGTAACGTTAGCCCATCGACGCGTCGGTCTTTCACAAGTGCTTTACCGAGTTCGCATTGCTTATCAATGACATCCATTGAGGTGTAAACAACCCGACTCTCAAGGCCCATCACGATATCAAGGTTCCGAAGCCCGACATCTGCGTCGACAACCACGACTGTTTTACCAAGAAGTGCGAGGGCTGTTCCTAAGTTGGCAGTAGAGGTTGTTTTTCCAACGCCTCCTTTTCCTGACGTTACTACGATTACTTTTCCCATAACCCGAAACCTCCTATGTTAAAACTTAACAAATTTTTCAATGATAATTACATCTTCCACCCCGATGCGTGCAATTTCTGGATACCCTCGGGATTTTTGGTTAATGGGGCGTCGGCTCATAAAGTTGCCGATTTGGAGTTGTACAGGCACTAAGTCCATAGCGATGATGACAGCCGAGAGCCTACCGTTTATGCCAGCGTTTGCATTCCCGCGCAACGCCCCAAGCACAACAATATCTCCGCCGGCTCGGACTTCCGCGCCCGAATTAACATCACCGTAGATGATGAGACTTCCTTGTGGGAAATCTTCTGTCTGTCCCGATCGGATTGTATAGGGGATAATTCTTGAAGGCTCAGTATCTCGAGTGTTCTGTTGGGTGTCCATTCTTTGGGGAATGGCGTGCGTCGTTGGCGCGGCAGCGATAGGAGGCGGTGCCTGCTCATCAAATGCTTCAATACGCCGGACCGTCAGATTGTACTTCTCTTGAAGCTTCGATTTTAAATACGCCATTTCCTCCTCTTGCAAGATTGGACACTTCAGATCAATCTGCACAGATGCCCCAATTAAAGGGTGATTCATCCGGGACATTTCCTGTTGAATCGCCTCTTCAACTTCCTCTATGGACAGATGGGGCCTGATAATCAGGTGAAAGCCATCCCTATACACTCTGAGAGCCACAATAGAGTTTGCCATTTTTCTTCTTCTAATGGAAGTCAGCATACTGGCTATCGACAAGATAATTTCAAAGTAAACTAAAATCTGCAGAGTGAGTAAGTTATCATAACTTACCAACTTCAAACTTTAGCACAATTTATTACTTCGCGATGAACGAGCACTCTAAACTTTCTTTGCTGATTGCAACGCAAGCCGCGGGTGGACTTGTGGGACAATGCTGACTGCTAATTTTTTGGCCGCTGATCGTTATTCCGCCAACTGAGCCAAAACATAAGGTCCCTCAGGAATCACTGCAATTTGAGCATCCGCGCCGTATCGGGTGAGAAGTTCGTCAATACCTTCTTGCGCACTTTGCAAAGGATGCACAAACAACTTTACACGTTGATGATACGGAATCCCATCGGTGTAGAAATAGATATCTGCCTTCCTCGCTACCTTTGCTAACTCTTCTAATTGCCACTGATCAATGACAAAGTTTGCTGGATTGTAAAGACCTTGCACAAATGCAGTTAAATCATCGGTTTTAAAAATCAGGTCTGTAAACGGCTTGCTGCCGATCCCTTCACTACATGCCGCAACGAGCAGGATACTGCCGCCCTGCTTGACAATCTCAACGGCGGTCAGCAAGCCTTTGATTGCTTGATAGAACGTTGTATCTAAAGGATAACCTGCGCTGGAAACAACGACGGCATCTGCTGCTGTAGGTAATGTAACCTTGGCGTTTCTCTCGACAAACTGCGCGCCGACTCGGTGAGACGCAACCATGTCGCCTGCAAAAATACCTGTGATTTGGCGATGTTTATCAATCGAAACGTTCAGGTTAAAGTCAACACCAGCCATCAGCGCGATTTCTGTGGCTTCTATATGAAATGGATTTCCGTCCAAAATACCCACAGCGGATTTTGGATGTTCCATCAGTTCGGGACCGTGCATCACCTTCATTGTCTCGATTGAGGCGATTCCTGGGCAAATAGCCTTTCTGCCGCCAGAGTAACCCGCCATCAAGTGTGGTTCAATCAGACCCGTGATAATTTTCAGATCCGCTTCAAGATAGGTTGTGTTGATGTGGACAGGGGTGCCGTTCTGTGTTGTGCCCAAATAGGTGTGGGTCTCTATTTTTTGCGAAAAATGGTTGACGATACGATACGTCTCCATAATCTCGCCTCCAACCATCGTTTCGAGTTCTTCTGTGTTATTCGGGCGATGGATGCCAGTCGCAATGAGGATCGTTATTTTCTCGCGTGGGATACCAGTCTGTTCAAGTGTTTCCAGTATTGGAGGGAGGATCACTTTGTTCGGCACGGGGCGAGTTATGTCAGAGATTACTATACATGCCGACTCGCGCCCTTTTGCAAGCTCAGCCAGTGGAGGAGAGGCAATAGGCTGAGCGAGTGCCTCTTGTACGGCACTACCTCCATCGGGCAGCGGGACACTTTCCGAGATTTCAAGAACCCCGGCTACATTCTTGTCGGGAATCTCAATCGGTAGGGTTCCAGTCCCATATCTCATTTCGACTCGCATATTGAAATGTCCCTTCAGATTGGCTAAATCGGGTGCTAATACTGGCACGCCACTCGCTCAGTAGAAAAACTAACCCCTGCATGTATTATACCGTTTTTTCATAAAAAAAGCAAATTTATTTTATATCTATGCCATAATTGGCATAATTTGCGGGGTTTATCTCATAGTTTGCTGATTAGACGCAATTTTTACGATCTTTTTAAAGTATTTAACAGGAACAGTAGTCCGATACCCGCTATTTTCCAAAAATCCAAGATCGGTGTGTAAATATTGTCAAAAGTCGCGATTTGAAAATCATCTCTAAATCACCGCAATTAACGCAACCCGCAACATTTTTTCTTACTGACTGCTGATTCCTGATTGCTGACTGCTGACTGCTGATTCCTATAAAGCACTTGACTTTTTTGAGGCGATATGTTAAAATCTATGAATAAAACTTTGTCTATCTAACCGCTGGAATTCTCAAAGCGGATTGCGGGCAAAAATCTACAAATTAAACGGAGTCAGACTGATATGCATCGTATCGAAGTTACCACCAAACCCAACGGCGCAGGACGTAATTGGTTGGAAGTTGGGCATTTTGAAACAGATGCGCTTGGTCGCAGACAGTGGATTAAAAAGAACGTGCCGCATCAGGAATCAAAGCTAACCGTTGATAGGCAATACTCCCCCCGCGGTGAAACGATTGACTGGATCGTTATGATTCCTGAGAACTATCCGTTCACGCTTGTCAAAGTTAACTACGACCGTCTCAATCCTAAGGAGCTTGAAGTGCTTTGGGATCCAGATGGTGCCACACAATCCGATACTGCCCGTGAAGATAAAATTAAACGTATCTATGAACTCGCCGCTGGCAACGATGAACTCACCGGGTTGCTAAAAGAGATTCTCTGAGCATATCAGTTAGCAGCAATACCGTTTTCAATAAACCCGCGCCCACCGCCGCCGGCGAGGATTGTATCCTCGCCTCTTTGGAGTGCCTAATTAATTCTAAACTTTACTATAGTTGTAGCCTGCAACAACGGCGCAGGCGGATTTAAGGGATGCACGTCAAAGTTCAAATGCACACTGTTCCGCCGCAAGGTAAAATTAAAAATTACCAGCCATATCGCTCCGGTCCCCAAGGTTTCGATACCAATTCCTGTTTCGCCATGATCATCGTTTTACTCGGCACATCATCGTATAGGATGACTCCCGGTCCCACGACACTATAAGATCCGATCCGTCTCCCCGGCATAAGAATCGCATTCACACCCGTGCGACAGTAGTCTCCCATATAGGTCGCATTTGCTCCGTAAGATGGAACTTCGTAACGCCCTTCCACCCGCATCGGTGTGTCTCCATCATCGAATCGGAGGGTCCCGCACACCGTCGCGGCACCGATATCGGTCGCGCATCCGAAAACGCCGGACATCTCGCAATAGTGATAGAGGTAGACTTTATCGAACAGCACCCCCGCCATCTCAGCACCGTGACCGATGATACACCGATTTCCGATGGCAGTGCTGCCAACATCACAGTAATCGCTAATCCGACACTGATCTCCGACGAAAATATTTCCGTGCAAGATCGCACCGTTCGTTATGTTATTGTTCGCACCTGCGATAAGCGTTCCATTGAGAACGACGCGCGGTCCGATAACGGAGTTTTTCCCCAAGACGACGTGTCCGTTAATTTCAGCGGCATCCGAGATTTTGGCACCCGCCGCAATGTGGTCCTCTGTCACCTGTGTCGCAAGGTAATCCACCAACTGGTTGTTCGCTTCCAGAACATGCCACGGCTTATCGACATCGACAAGAAATCCCTCTGTTTGAACCGCCGCTACCTCCCTATCGTCGTCAATCATGAGTTGCATGGATTGCGCGATTTCGGATTCAGGGGGCGGCATCCCACCGACAGGCACCCGTGTAACAATGCCGGGGTTCCTTAAAAGGTAAGGGACAGCTGTCGGGGCGAAGGCGTAGACACCACAGAGACGATATGAACCCCCGCGTGGGTGCCCCTCAATACCACTAAGTTTTGTGACGCTTTTGCCTTCTGTTTCTGTTGTGTTGATACTACCACAGAGCCAATCGCTGGCGTCTTCGTTCCCGAGCGGTTGAACCAATGCTGCCGCTTCCACGTTGTGAGTATAAAATCCCCTAATTACATTACGAAAATTGTCAGGAACGGTTACAATATCCCCATAAACGACGAGGAAGGGTTCATCTTTTGCATGTTCTAATGCGCACAACACAGCACTCGCTGTGCCATCAATTGGATTTTGTGTGACGAAAACGACGTTTGGTATATCGGCGAGAACACCGCGCACCTGTTGCGCGTAGTGTCCCACGACAACGATGATCCGTTCACATCCGACTTCCAGCACATTCTCTACGACCCGTCGAACGATTGGGGTATTGGCGACAGGGAGTGTGCATTTCTGTCGAAATTCCCCGTAGGGCCACACTTTACGTCCGAGTCCTGCAGCGAGTACAATCGCAGTTTTTATTTTCATATTAAAGAATTCCTAATGTCCGCCATGCGATGTGTTGATTCATGAAGTCCGCTAAAAATGCTGGATCGGGTTGAGTGGTATCCAATCGTTTCTCATAAGGGACAACGCCAATTACGGGAATATCCGTCAATTTCTCAATTTCAACCGGGTTTGTTGCTTCGGCGAGTCCTGCTGCTTCAGGCGTATGTCTGTTCAGAACAATACCGGCGATCTGAAGTCCGAACTGCTGCGCGAACGCCACAGTTAACAGTGTATGGTTCAAGGTTCCGAGACCCGCCTGTGCGACAATGAGGACCGGCAATCGCAATCGATTGATGAGATGCGCTACAAGAAAGTCGTCTCGGATGGGAACGGCGATGCCTCCGACACCTTCCACTATTACGAAACCGTATTTCTGTTGAAGTGCTGTGAAGGCGGTTTCAATGCATGAGAGATTAATCTCTCTATTTTCGATCCGCGCCGCCACAGACGGTGCCAACGGGTGTCGAAGGTAAATCGGGTTAATCGAGGCGAGTTCATCGTCGATTTGCGCCGCGTGCTTTAGGAATTGCGCGTCAGCGGTATCACCCGAGCTAATCGGTTTCATTACCCCGACGTTTGTCCCCGATTGTTTCAGCGAGGCTGCTAACCCACCCGCGATGACCGTCTTCCCGATTTCCGTCCCTGTGCCTGTAATAAAGATACCGTGTGCCATGTTGTTTCTTATTATATACTAAAGTTTGGACAATATTTCAGAATTCAAGCTGCCTTTTCAAAAGGCAGGGTCATATCTTGTTGAGAATCGGTG
>JAGWBV010000084.1 GCA_021295715.1 Candidatus Poribacteria bacterium
TTCGTTATTTAGCATATTCAATGATTAACTTTCGTGTAACTTTCAACGATTCTTAACTTCTACTCGCTATGAGTTCAAACTATAGGACACTACTGTTTTTTCCGCAAAAGGGTGTGTAAAGAACTTGGCATTCAGCACCTATTTTTCTCGCAGATGTCTAATTCCTGACTCTTGACCTGCTCTCTCTTCAACCCTGTAAGGGTGGCATCTCTGTAGAACGCGTTTAGGCACCAACAGAGAACCTCGTAGGGGTGACATCTACAACTTTTGACAAAATATTTACACCTTCCGCAAAAGACGTGACAGGTTACAGTTCTTGTGGTATATTTATTGTAACCCAAGTTTCTACCTAATAGGTTTTGGGTGTTTAGACCCAGATTTTTTAGGAAAAGAATTCCTTTACACCCCGTAGGGGTGTAAAGTCTATAGAAAATCGGACATTCAAGGAACTGCACCCCGTAGGGGTGCTATGTGAATGAGAAACTGGCAACTTGGGTTATTGCAATAAAATCCACGAAAATAGAACGTAGGCATCATGAATTTTTCCCTTTTCCTGAGAGGTGCAATACTCACCCTATTCATCTGCTGTTTCTCGGCTATCGCTCAAGAGTCCAAACAGTTCAGTTTACCCGATGGCGCTATAGCACGACTCGGTAAAGGAACGTTAGGCAAAATCCAGTTCTCTCCGGACAGCAGTCGGCTTGCGGTTTCCAGTTCTATCGGTATCTGGTTCTATGATTCGCAAACCGGCACAGAATTAGGGAGGCTAACATACACAGACGGGATTTCTCCTTTCGCGTTTGCGTACTCACCCGATGGAAACACCATTGCCAGTGCGTGCACGAGCCAGATGATAGTGGTAACAGGGACGAGAGAGGCAAGACTTCCTTCAATTTCGGGCTATACAATAGAGATGTGGGATGTCGAGACCGGAGAAAAAAGAACCACAGTCAGCACGCAGACACAGAAAGTTGCTAACGTCGTATACGCGCCCGATGGAAAAACGATCGCGACGGCAAGGAGACAGGACAACACGGTATATTTATGGGACACTGCGACAGGAAAATCCAAAGGAACGCTCGAAAGGGTCGGTAGCGGTAGCGTCCAGTCTTTTGTGTATGCCCCCGATGGAAAAACGATCGCGACGGCTGGAGGATGGACAGACAACGTTGTGCAGGTGTGGGACGTCCAAACTGGCGAACACAAAACGACGCTTACTGGACATATAAAACAGGTCAATTCCGTTGCGTATTCACCTGATGGAAACATGATTGCCTCTGGAAGTAGGGATGGCACAGTGAGGTTGTGGGATGCCCCCATCGGAAAACAGATAACCATCCTGAACCATACAAGTTGGGGGTATTTCCTATTTCCGTGGTTGAATGCCCCTGTTCACTCCGTTGCGTATTCACCCGATGGAAACGCTGTGGCTGCTGGCGGTATGGACAGTAAAGTGCGATTGTGGGATACACAGACCCCAAAGCTCAAAGCCATACTCACTGGACATACGGGTCCAGTAAAAGCCGTAGTATATTCACCCGACGGGAAGACGATCGCGACTGCCGGAGGTTGGAAAGATAACACCGTGCGATTATGGGATGCCGTCACAGGTGAAACCAGAGCCGTCCTCACAGGATATATCCATATCAGCTCAGTCGCATATTCGCCTGACGCAAGGATCATTGCTACCGGTGGAGACTATCGTAGCGGCGCACTGCAATTGTGGGATGCCAAGACAAAGAAACTCAAAGCGACATTTACCAAACATACGAAAGGAGACCTTTCTACCATCGTGTATTCGCCCGATGGAAATACGATTGCTGCCGTGAACTTGAGCGATAATACAGTTCGGTTGTGGAATGCGACAACTGACGAACACAAAGCCACATTCAAACATATCAACACAGATTCTGGATACGATATATCCTCTGTTGCATATTCACCCGATGGAAACACCATCGCTACCGTCGGCGGACACTATAAAGACCATAAAGGAACCGTGTATCTATGGCACGCGCAAACAAGGAGACGCAAAATCATATATGAAGGACCCGATTATATCTCTTCCGTAGCATATTCTCCAGACGGTAGAACGATCGCTACTGGAAGCTGGAACAGCAAAATACAAGTCTGGCACACTGTAACGGGTGAGGAACTAAAAACAATCCCCACAAAACACATTGGCGGGGTCGAGTCATTAGCGTATTCGCCTGATGGAAAGACAATCGCTACGGGTGGAGGATATCGTGATGACATCGCTCAATTGTGGGATGCGGCAACAGGGGAGCATAAAACCACACTTAGGGGACATACGAAGACTGTCAGTGATGTTGAGTATTCACCCGACGGAAAGACAATCGCTTCTGGGAGTACAGATGGCACGCTCCGGCTCTGGGATGCAATAACAGGAGAACATAAAGCCACATTCACCGCACATACCGACCTCGTTTCTGTCGTGTATTCACCCGATGGACAGACGATCGCTACCAGAAGTACGGATGGCACTGTGCTACTCTGGGACACCAAACCGACTTTTGTGGAGGAATAGACGAAACCTTAAACCTTCCCGCAGTCGGGAAGAAGGTTTTGTTAAACGAGAACCTCTTACCGACAGCCGATAGCCGATAGCCATAAATCAATAGGAGACCGATATGAATAGACCACCAGAAGCCTTCGTTCGCGTAGACGAAGAACGACTTCTCAACTTCTCGACGGCTTGTTTTGAAAAAGCAGGTATCATACATGAACACGCCGCACTCATCAGCCGCCTGCTCGTCAATTCTGATCTACGAGGGGTCCGAAGCCACGGCACCGCAACCGTCAACGGATATTGCGGAGGCTTTGAAAATGGAAGTTTCAATCCCAACCCAGATATCCGCGTCATCCATGAAACACCGACTGCTGTCGTGCTTGATGGAAACGGCACACTCGGTTATCTCCCGATGGTGCGCGCCACCGAACGCGCCATTGCCAAAGCAAAAGAGGTCGGCATCGGGATGGGACTCGTCCGCTACATCGGGCACTACGGATCCGCAGGACATTACGCACGCATCTGTAATGAAGCCGGTTGTATCGGTTTTTCGGTACAGGGATATCAGAACCAAGGCAACGCCGGAAACCAAGACCCTAAACCACAACTCGGCTACTACGGCAACCCGCCAATCTGTTTCGCTATCCCCTCTGGTGAGGAACCGCCGGTTGTGCTGGATGCCGCGACCTGTATCATGGCGGACTATCAACGCGGTCCCGATTTCGATGCCCTGCTTTCAGTCATACCAGCCGCTTTCTTCAAAAGCATCGGCTACACCGCTGTAGCAAGTCTACTCGGTGGTGCACTCACTGGCTTTACTGAACCGCCGCCCGATGATACCGCAAAATGGAGTGGTGGAGGTATGGGCGGAATGGTGCTCGCTATAGACATCGAATCCGTTGTGTCACCCGCTGTTTTTCACGCAGAAGTTGACCGTATGGTGCACGATGTTCGCGAAACCTATGAACCGATGCCGGGGACTGACAGGGCACTGCTACCCGGATCCATTGAAACGGAACGCACAGAACGGCATCGTCGCGAAGGTATCCGTTACGGGGAAAGGGAACAGGAATCCGCACGTGGTGTCAGTGAACGCTTAGGTGTGCCACTGCCGTGGGACGAATAACCTTACTAAGGAGAAAAAAATGAATAGACCACCAGAAACTTTCATCTTAGTAGATGAGGAACGACTTCTCAATTTCTCTAGCGCATGCTTTGAGAAAGCCGGTGTTCCACATGAACACGCCGCACTCATCAGTCGCTTGCTCGTTAACTCCGATTTACGAGGGGTCCGTAGCCACGGCACACAGACGGTCAATAGGTATTGTGCGGGCTTTGAAAACGGCGGTCTCAATCCGAACCCCGATATCCGTGTGATCCATGAGACACCGACTGCTGTCGTGCTTGATGGAAACGGCACACTCGGCTATCTCCCGATGGTGCGCGCAACCGAACGCGCCATCGCCAAAGCGAAAGAAGTCGGCATCGGGATGGGACTCGTCCGTTACATTGGACACTACGGGTCTGCGGGGCACTATGCGCGTATGTGTAACGAAGCCGGTTGCATCGGTTTCTCGGTGCAGGGATCCCGGAACCATGGAAATGCCGGAAACCAAGACCCCAAACCACAGATTGGCTACTACGGCAACCCGCCGATCTGTTTCGCCATTCCCTCTGGTGAGGAACCGCCGGTTGTGCTGGATGCCGCGACCTGTATTATGGCGGATTATCAACGCGGTCCCGATTTCGATGCCCTGCTTTCAGTCATACCAGCCGCTTTCTTCAAGAGCATCGGTTATACCGCTATAGCACACCTCCTCGGTGGTGGACTCACAGGCTTCACCGAACCGCCCCCCGAAGACACCGCAAAATGGAAACCTCCACAGGGAGGTCTGGTGCTCGCTATAGACATTGAATCCGTTGTGTCACCCGATGTTTTCCACGCTGAAGTTGATCGGATGGTGCATGACGTTCGTGAAACCTACGAACCAATGCCGGGGACTGACAGAGCACTACTACCGGGCGCGATTGAAACGGAACGCACAGAACTACATCGCCGCGAAGGCATCCGTTACGGCGAGAGGGAACAGGAATCCGCACGTGCTGTCAGTGAACGGTTGGGCGTGCCGCTGCCATGGGACGATTAATTTTCAACGCTACCGAGAAAAAGGAAAGCAAGAAAATTTTATATTTTTCTTCCTTTTTTTGTTGCAATCTATTTTTTTGTTACGTTACTATAATATAATTGCGAGTTGTTTAGTTCATATTGTTTTATCTTTGGTAAATCCAATAGATAACTCTCACTGCGAGGCAATCTCAGTAGGCATAGTTCCGAAAGCATTCCACCACCGCTGGCGAGGTTTCCTAACCTCGACAATTAGTGGGTCAAAGTAATTCTAAAATCTACCATTGATAACAACTTAGGTTATTTTTATATTTGGAGAGAATATCTGTTATGTATAGTCAGATTAAAACCAGTTTTTTGTTTTACATATTTACGTTATTCATGTGCCTCAATTCCTTTTTCATCAGGGGCACTGCTGCACAAGATAACAATGAATCCGCTGTTGCATCCGCCAGCGACAACTATACCTTTGAGACGATTGACGTTCCTGATGTAGATTTTTTAGCGTTGACGGCGAGTAGCGACTTTGAGGATTACGCCGGCTATACGAAAAGTGCTGATGGTGAAAAAGATGTCGCCTTTACACTCATTGATGGTGTTTTTACGACCTACGATTTCCCCGACTCGCAGAATACGTATTTCTTTGCGCTCGGTAACAATGGGCAAGCCGCCGGACACTACCAAGACAGCGATGGGCTTTATCACGGTGTCGTCTTAGAAAATGGTGAACTCCGCCAATACGATTTCCCGGGAGCCGTCGAAACGTTCCTCTACGGTATCAGTGATACAACAGGAGCACTCACCGGTAATTTTATAGATGATGCTGGGGTTCGCCGCGGATTCTCAGGAGACGAAATCATCGAGTTTCCCGGGGCAACGGAAACATTCGCCGATTTTGTGAATTCGAGCGGTGGTATGGTGGGTAGCTACGTAGATGCTGACGGTCTCTATCATCCTTATGTGCGTACCCCGGATGGTAGATTTGCACCTCTCAACCTTCCACAAGCATCGCATCTGGAATACTTTTTTGTGCACGGTATCAACGATGCAAGGGTTATGGTTGCCCGAACCAAACGGGTCGATGGTGTCCCGAGCACCCTTGTCGGCACATTCCAGGAAGGGCTAAAGGCATTTGAGGTTCCGGACAGTGTTAGCACAGAGGGCTACAATATTAATCAGGACGGTTCGATCGTTGGGCACTATGACTCAGCGGATGGGAGCAGACACGGATTTATAGCCAGACCCATAACGGACACCGATGCACCCGTCGACGATCAACCTGTTGCCACACCCACTGACTTCAACTATACCTTTGAGAGTATCAATGTTCCGGGTGTAGACTTTTTGGCGTTGACAGCGAGTAGCGACTTTGAGGATTACGCAGGCTACACGATAAGTGCTGATGGGGAAAAGGATGTCGCCTTTACGTTGATTGACGGTGTTTTTATGACGTACGATTTCCCCGGCTCGCAGAACACGTATTTCTATGCGCTCGGTAATAATGGGCAAGCCGCCGGACACTACCAAGATAGTGATGGTCTCTACCACGGTGTCGTCTTAGAAGATGGCGAGTTGCGACAATATGATTTCCCAGAGGCTGTCGAAACGGAAATATACGGTATCAGTGATGCGACAGGGGCACTAACGGGTAGTTTTATTGATGCTGATGGCGTTCGCCGCGGATTCTCAGCAGACGCAATCATTGAGGTCCCGGGCGCAACGGCAACTTATGCAGATTTCGTGAATTCGAGCGGTCGTTTGGTGGGTAGCTACGTAGATGCTGACGGCATATATCACCCTTATGTGAGTACCCCAGATGGCAGATTTATATCTATCGACCTTCCACAAGCCGCAAAGTTTGAATACCTTTTTGTGCACGGTATCAACGATGTCGGGACTCTCGTGGGTCGAACGAAATTGGTAGGGGATGTCCCGGGCACCCTTGTCGGCTCATTCCAGCATGGGCTAAAGGTATTGCAGGTTCCGGGCAGCGTGAGCACAGAAGGCTGGAATATCAATCAGGACGGCTCTGTTGTCGGACACTATGACTCACCCGATGGACGTAGGCACGGGTTTATCGCAAGATCCACTACCGAGGCAGACAGCACTCATTTTGGCAACGCCTATACTGTCGCCCTGTCTAAAGGATTGAACATGTTATCTGTGCCATTGGCGCCCCCGGCACCGATGACTGCCAAGAACCTTGTCGCGATGACAGGAGCGACAGCCATCATCGCGTTTGACGCACCAAACCAGCAGTTCATCGCATGGACACCAGGCGCACCCACTGACGGTTTTACAATCGAAGGTGGGCAAGGCTACATCGTCAATGTTCCACAAACTCGCAACTTCGCCTTCGTTGGGGCACCGTGGACAGATCAAACCGAGACTACAGAGACAGCCGCAGCACCATCTGCCGTATCCACACAGCTGCCGCGGGAAGCGTGGGCATTCGTTGTCAGTGGGCATTTGGAAGGTAAACCCGCGTTTGACGGTTACCAAGTCATCGTCCGTAACCTGAGAACAAATAGCACCATAACCGCCTCCGTGCAAGGGGATTACTTCGCCGCTGCGACTGCCGACCTGACGCGGCGCAGCGTCGTTCAAGTCGGAGACGTGATTGAATTGCGCCTCATTGGTCCAAATGGGAATGCTGAATTACAAACCCTCAGTTACAAAGTGACCCCTGAGCACCTTGCAAACGCTGTTCTGTCTGTTAGACTTGATGACATCGGTCAACCGACGCAGGATCTTCTGCTGCAGAACTATCCGAACCCGTTCAACCCGGAGACATGGATTCCTTATCAACTCTCCGAAGATACTTCTGTATCGATATCCATTTACGATACAACGGGTCAGTTGGTTCGCACGCTTTCACTCGGTTTTCAATCCGCGGGCTTCTATAATAGTCAGGGGCGTGCGGCGTATTGGGATGGACGCAATGCCCTCGGCGAACGCGTCGCAAGTGGTATCTATTTTTACCAGTTGATGACCCCATCCTTCCAGCAGACACGACGGCTCGTCATTGTAAAGTAACGCCAGTTTGAAAATAGATTTGTAGGTGTTTTTGCTTGGGTGTTTCCTGCAGGTAGAGCGGTAAAGCTCCAGAGAAAGCTGGGGAGTATAAATAGATATTTTGTTTTTCAAGTCCACTTTCTGTATCAATACCGGTAGCGAAACCCAACTTGACACTTTTATCAAACTCACGTTAAAGTAGGGTCTATCCGTATAAAACTTACAGGTGTCACAGTTATGCCATCGGTGTAACTGTGACACTTTGTTAACCTAAAAAAGACTTACGAATCATAACCTCCCGAATTGCCCCTTCTGTAAGCGACAATCTGCTTATCCTTTAGAAATTAAAAGTGGTTAATATCACAGAAAAGTGCTATAATATCCATAGAGAATTCCTTTTGGTATTGGTTTGGATAACTCATTTAAACAAAAACCGTTTGCCGACGGTTTCCGAACGCACGTTAAAAAAGGATAGTTATGCATCATTACATTAAGATCGCACTCCTTCTGTTTATATGTCTAATTATCTGTTTCACTGGATATGCCGTCGCACAGGTTGCTTCTGAAACACCAACTGCAAACTATATCTTTGAGACCATTGAAGTTCCGGGTGTCAATTTTCTGGAGGTGGCTGCCAGTAACGATTTCGGGGATTATGCCGGCAACACCCGGAGTCCTGATGGCGAGAAAACCATCGGTTTCACATTGATAGACGGTGTTTTCACCACGTACGATTTTCCCGGGTCCCTGAATACCTTTTTCTATGCACTTGACAACGCTGGAAAAGCAGCCGGACACTACAAGGATATAGATGGACTTTACCACGGGGTTATCTTAGAAAATGGTGAACTCCACCAATACGATTTTCCCGGTGCAGCCGAAACCCACATCTACGGTCTTAGCGATGAAACAGGGGCACTGAGCGGCAATATTGTTGATGCAGCAGGAGTCACCCACGCCTTCTCAGGTGAGATGACAATTACATTCCCTGGCGCAGTCAACACTTATGGGGACTTTGTCAACGCCGCAGGTGCTGTCGTCGGCAGCTATGTGGATGTCGATGGAATGCCTCATGGGTTCATACGTAACCCCGACGGTAGTTTCACCACTATTGACCTTCCAACAATGCCGAATCTTGAATTCCTATTTGTGAACACTATCACCGATGCCGGTCTTATCGGCTTCAGAGCCAAAGCTGTAAACGATATTCTGCGGTCCTATATCCTCCTGCCAGATGGCATCCTCTATGAAGTGCGGTTCCCTGGCAGTGTTAGTACCATCGTCCGAAATGTTAATCAGGATGGAAGTATTATCGGCTATTATGACTTAACAGACGGTCAGAGATATGGTTTCGTCGGCAGACCTGGGACACCATCAGACCTAAAAAAGTTTGGCAATATCTTCTCAATGCGTCTCTCTAAAGGCTTGAACCTGCTGTCTGTCCCGTTGAAACCGACGATCAAGATGACAGCCCGATCGTTGGCTGTAAAGACAGAGGGGACAGCGGTTGTTACGCTTGATGCTTCAACGCAGAAATTTGTCGCATGGACTCCCAACGCACCCGATGATGGATTCCCCATTGAAGGGGCAAAGGGATACATCGTCAATGTGCCGCAAGCACGCGATATCGTCTTTACCGGCACGAAATGGACGAATCAGGCACAAGTCGCCGCCGCACCCTTTGCAACACCTCTCGATCAGACGTGGGCGTTCGTCGTCAGTGGGTATTTAGGAGGCAGGCAACACTTCAACGGTTATCTTATCACAATCCGAAACACGCGGACGAACACTGTCATGGAAGCACAGGTGCGCGGTAATTACTTCGCCGCCGCAACTGCCGATCTCAACTACCGTAGCGTCGTGGAAGTCGGGGACACATTGGTTTTAACCGTGACAGACACGCACGGAAATATCGCTTCAGAAAGACTCACTTTCACTGTGGATCCTATGAACTTGGCAAACGATGTCCTGAATGTGACGCTTGATGGTATCGGTGCCCCGAAACAGAGTCTCCTGTTGCAGAACTATCCGAACCCCTTCAACCCGGAGACGTGGATTCCCTATCGTCTGTCAGAGAACGGTCAGGTGTCGATATCTATCTATGACACAAATGGCAGACCTATCCGAACGCTTTCACTTGGCTACCGGTCGGCAGGTTTCTATCAGGATCAAGGACGTGCCGCCTATTGGGATGGACGTAACGACTTAGGTGAACCCGTTGCGAGCGGAATCTATTTCTACCAGTTGATAACGCCATCTTTCCAGCAAACACGGCGTATGCTCATTTTGAAATAGTAACACCCAGACATTGGCTGGCATGCCGCTGACGAGGTTTCCTAACCGCACCATAGGTGTCAATTTAAAAAAAATAAGCGTCTCGGTATCGAAAATCGGTAGGTACTGTTTTCAACCGTGCCCGATTTAGGCAAAAATTTTGTATACCTCAATATGCTCTTCAGCCCCGTAGGGGCGGCATCTCTGTAGAAGCTGAAATACACTTGAACAATGCAATATCAATGTCCCAAATGCAACAACACCTATCAAGTCTCGCCTTTACGCTACAAGTGCGACTGTGGCAACCCATTGAACCTCGTTACGGATTCACGTATTTTGCCGAACGCACAGGTTCCAGCGGCGATGTCGCTCTGGCGGTATCGCGAAGCACTACCGATCGGTGAAGACACAGAGATTGTCACGCTTGGTGAAGGCATGACCCCGCTTGTG
This sequence comes from Candidatus Poribacteria bacterium, assembly GCA_021295715.1. Taxonomy (NCBI): domain Bacteria; phylum Candidatus Poribacteria; species Candidatus Poribacteria bacterium. The sequence continues at coordinate 10,395 of JAGWBV010000084.1, forward strand.
CCACTCGATGTCAACACCCCTGAACACTTCGCAAAGTTGGATTATCTCTGCCCGACCGGTTCCTATAAAGATCGAGGTGCGTCCGTCCTGCTCACGCACCTTAAGGCACTTGGGGTTGATACTGTTGTTGAAGATTCATCGGGCAATGCGGGTGCCGCGATAGCCGCCTACAGCGCGAGGGCAGGTATCCACTGCACCATCTACTGCCCGGAATCCACCTCAAAAGGTAAATTGAGACAGATTTCCGCTTACGGTGCCGAATTAAAACTGGTGGCAGGAAACCGTATGGCGACGACAGAGGCAGTGAAACTCGCCGCGGAGACCACCTGCTATGCCTCTCATAATTGGCATCCGTTTTTCTTGGAAGGCACAAAAACCCTCGCGTATGAGATTACCGAACAACTCGGATGGCGTGCACCGACACATGTCATCTGTCCAGTCGGATTCGGGAGTATCTATTTAGGACTCGCCATCGGATTCCGTGAATTGCAAACACAAGGGATTATCGAAAGCATTCCTCGGCTCCTTGGTGTGCAACCCGATGTCTGCTGTCCGATTTATAACGCATACACTGAGAACGATACATCTATCTCAAGAATGAAACAGACTGGAGACACACTTGCCGAAGGCATCACCGCGGAACTCCCCATCCGAGGCGACAATATTTTAGAAGCACTCCATTTATCAAACGGCGCATTTACCACAGTCAACGACACAGACATTGAGGACGGCATGAAAACGCTTGCAACCAAAGGGATTTATGTGGAACCTACGTCTGCCGTAATCGTTAAAGCATATCAGAAATTCCAAGAAGCAAGCGTCATCCAAGAAGGCGATTTGACAGTCTCAATCCTCACCGGTATCGGTTTAAAGGCAAGCAAATGAGAGAAAACAGACCGGACCTCACACGACTCATTACCGTATGTGCACTGATCCTGTTCTTTATCCTGGTAATTGGAGCATTGCGCGCACGGGAACACTCATTTTTCCGCATCGGTGCTGGGAATAGTAAAAATCGAGAGGCACTTCCTGACACCGTCAAACGGCGTGATGAACTGCAAAGCAATCGATGGCCCAAAGGTTTTCGACTGCTTCGGTATTGGTGGGCGGGTGGCGCAGCGGTCTATGTTGCAGAGATGGACCGCACGGCGAGCAACCTCCAATTCGGTGTTGAACTCGCCAACGATCAGATCTTAGGACGCGAAACCATCACCGATGCAACAAGGCGACTCATGGAAAAACACGTGCTACCGCTCGCAGGTGTTAACGGGAGTTTCGGGATCCGGGAAGACAATCGTGGACGCGGCGGCATGATGTTCAATCTGCATATCCAAAATGGTGAACTCGTCAGTATCTCCACATCACTTGATAGGTGGGGATATTCGCCGGCATCCCCGTGGGGTGAAACGAGTTTTGGTGTAACGCCTGATGGCGAATTTCTCTTGGATAGAGTGAAACTCAACGGTAAACTCAAGATTGCTGGCGATACGCTTCCGATCGAGGCGGTGAACCAAATTTGCGATTCATCGTCTCCCACTGTCATCTATACATCACGCTTCGGACGCAGAACTTTAACGCGTCGATGCTACGAGTTCACGCTCAGACAAATTCAACTTCCACTCACCGGAAAATACACAAGCAGATTCGTCGTCACTGCGGTGAACCCGCGCGGCAACAGCATCATCCCGTCCGATGGGGTTGTGCTTGCAATTGAATCGAGGGAAGCGCGCAACTGGACAGACAAAATTACCAGATCCACAGCGGGTACACTGGAGATTGCGCTCACACCTAAAAAATGGCAACGGGTTCAGCAAGGAATCGGCGGGAACTTGCGGCTTGTCCGGGATGGTAAAGTCGAACCTGAACTCATCGAGTTTGGCGAATCGCGCGGTGGGAGTGCATACAGGCATCGTAATGCCGCGTCCCGTCACCCGCGCAGTGCCCTCGGATTTAACGATGAAAAACTATTCCTCATCGCCATTGACGGTCGGCAGCATGGGTACAGTATGGGAATGACGCTCTATCACATGGGAACATTTTTCAGTGAACTCGGCATCAAACACGCCATCAACTTCGACGGCGGAAGCTCCTCGACATTATGGGCACTTGGGAGAGTCGCGAACAGTCCCGCGCACGGCTACGAACGCCGCATCTTCAACATTGCCATGATCCGCGCCAAGTAATAAGCACAATGAAACCAAGATATTTCTTATTGTCCATCCTGTTAATACTCGCGTGTTCAAACAGAAACACGCCGCAGGCAGTTAGTGAAGACTTCATCTATAACTACTACCAACATGCCGACCAAGCGGCAGCACTCCAACTCAGCCACGGACTCGCCGCAGAAAAATTGGAAGATGAAATCGCTCGCGTGCGTGAAGTTCGGTCCTTAGATCAACAAATTGATGAGATGCCGAAGATTCAATACGAACTTATTGGCACAGAAGCGGAACCGACACATGTGCTATTCAACTATAGGCTCACCATCGAAAATAGAGGCACAACAACGCACACCCGAAACGTCATTATTAACACCGAGCAGATTGATGGACGATGGAAAGTGGTCAACTTCGACGAGTATTAAGGCGTTACAACTCTCATAGAAGGAACTTGCTCAGCAGGAGAATGAAAATGACTAAAGAAAAAATTGAATATGAAGTAGGCAGCGGTAATGTATTCAAGGATTTGGAAATTCCGAATCCAGAGGAATACCTCGCAAAAACTCGTCTTGCCTTAATAATCTATGATATTATAACCGAAAGGGAACTTAAACGTGGCAAGGCGGCTACGCAACTGGGGATTAGTAAGTCCGAAGTCACAGCACTTCTAAATGGCAGACTGGACGACTTTTCGATCGAACGTCTATTTGCATTGCTTAGAAAATTGGATCGGGACATTGAAATTGTTGTCCGAGAGAGACCTGCTGATACACCTCCTGCCGAGATTAACATCTCACAGGCTGTCTGAGACATTCTGCACAACCTAACTGCAACTAATTTTTTCAAAGGCACGTGTTTGCGAAACCCACGTCAGAACTCCGCAAGGAATAATTATAATTCTTTTCTTAAGTAAGCCAAAAAACCATAGCCCGTAATGAAATGGAGGGCGGATAGGTAAAAGGCATGTATTTGTGAGACCCACGTCAGAACTCCGCAAGGAATAATTAAAAAATGAAAACTGGAAAAGTTGCTGTCTTTACAGAAGCGCAAACACCCATGGAATTCCGGGAATACCCGATCCCATCCGTCACACCCGACGACATGCTCATCCGGATCCGTATGGCAAACATCTGCGGTTCCGACCTACATTTCTGGCGCGGACACGGACCCAAAATCGAGAGCGGTATCCCTCAAGTGCTCGGACACGAGATGATCGGCACGATCGAAGCAATGGGACGCAATATCACAATGGACAGCACGGGACAACCGCTAACCGAGGGCGACCGCATCGCCTACTCCTACTTCAAACCGTGTCAACACTGCTGGATGTGCCTCAATGGGAAACCGGGATGTCCGAACCGCTACCGAGACTGGCTCGGTGTCTCCAGCGAACAGCCACCCCATTTTCACGGTGCTTACGGCGAGTACTACTACATGAAACCCGGACATTGGGTGTTCAAGGTTCCCGATGCACTCTCTGACGCGCTCGTATCCCCTATCAACTGCGCATTATCTGAAGTCATTTACGGACTCAACCAGATCGGCATCACACTCGGCGATACTGTGGTCATCCAAGGTGCTGGTGGACTCGGACTCTACGCCACCGCAGTCGCAAAGGAGATGGGTGCCGGGAAAATCATCGTCTTCGATCGGCTCCCCGCACGTCTTGCCCTCGCTCGCGAGTTCGGTGCCGATGAAACCCTCAACGTCGACGAAATTGACATGAAATCCCGTGTGGAATACGTCCTCGATCAGACCCGCGGCATCGGTGCAGACCTCGTTGCCGAGTTTGTTGGCTCACCGCGCGTGCTCGCTGAAGGCGTGGAGATGCTCCGATGGGGCGGTCGTTATCTCTGGATCGGGAACATCAATCTCGGATTCCCCACAGAGATCGATCCCGGCAACATCGTCCGCTGCAGTAAAGCGATTCGCGGTGTGATTGTCTACGAGCCGTGGGTTATCCCGCGGGCACTCGATTTCCTAAGCCGAACACGAGACAGGTACCCGTTCCACAAAATCATCTCCGACACCTTCCCGTTCAGCGACATCAACGAAGCGTTCTCTTACGCCGACAGCGGTGAAGCAATCCGAGTCGGACTGGAATTCAACGAGGTTCATTAATTTGATGTTATGGAATTAGAAATATATCAAGACCGAAAATTCAAAGACTATCACATAGAGCAACTACGCGACCCAGAAGACGCAAAAATATGTCTTTCCGTGGCACTTGAGGATTACGAAAAAAATGAGGACATAGATGCGTTTTTACTTGCAGTCAGAGATGTGGCGGAGGCACAGGGAGGTATATCTAAGTTAGCCGAGCGTCTCAGCCTTACCGATGAAGGACTTCACAAAGTTCTATCCGAAAATGGGAATCCACAACTCAACACGATACGCAAAATACTGCACGAGTTAGGATTTAAACTTTCAATAGAATCACGGAAAAACCGACCACAAGCCGTATGAAGCATCTTCTTAATCACGCTACCTCCATCTACATCCACATTCCCTTTTGCGCCACGAAGTGCTATTATTGCGCCTTCAACACCTACACCTTCCATAAAGAGGAGGCGAAAGCATACCTACACGCACTCCGAACGGAGATGGAACTCTACCTCCCTGAAACCGACCCGCTTCAAACGATCTTTATCGGGGGCGGCACGCCATCTATCCTCTCCGCGGATGCTTTGGCACAGTTATTTACGGATATACATCAGCATTTCCAAATAACACCGAACGCTGAAATCACTGTAGAATGCAATCCCGGAACCGTCGATGGTGAGAAATTGAAGGTGATGCGAGATAACGGGGTGAATCGGCTCAGTTTCGGTCTGCAAGCCATGCAAGACGAAACCTTGAAACAGTTAGGCAGAATCCACACCGTCGCTGAATTCCTACAGAGTTATCGCCTCGCCCGCGAAGCCGGATTTGAGAACATTAACATCGACCTCATTTTTGCACTGCCTGACCAAACGATGGAAGCGTGGCACCACACCCTCAATGAAACGATCTCCCTTGAACCCGACCATATCTCAGCCTATAACCTCGTCATGGAGGAAACGACCCCCTTCTATGAATGGTGGCAAGCCGGTGATCTCCACCTCCCTGCTGAGGATACCGAAGCGGATATGTTCCAATACACCATTGACACACTCACCTCGCACGGGTACGCCCACTACGAAATCTGTAACTTCGCCAAACCGAACCGCCTCGCGAGACACAACCTCGTCTACTGGAACAACCAGCCGTGTATCGGACTCGGTGCAGGCGCGTGTGGGTATATCAACGGTGTGCGTTATACGAATATTCGAGGTATCGCGCCTTACATTCACAAACTCTCCCAACGCCATAAACCCATCGCCGATACCGAACGCATGACGGGACACGCTGAGAAAGCAGAAACGCTCATGCTCGCACTTCGGAAGCACGAAGGTATCTCCCTTGAGGTCTATCGAAACCGATTCGGTGAAGACATCGAAGTCGCCTTTGGAAACATCCTCAAAAAATGGATAGATTTACAACTCATAGAACAAACCGCTACCCATCTCCGCCTCACCCCTCGCGGTCTTTTCCTCGCAAACGAAGTTTTCGTGGAATTGATGTAATTTTTAAGAGGAGTAGGCAGACGCCGTCTGCTGTCCACTCAGAGCACAAATAACACGTTAAATCATATACATCCAAAAAATCCCGATAAACTTGGACACATGCAGAAATCTTTCGTTTGACTTTTTTTGCTAAACTTGTTACCATTTATATAATACCATTTCTAAAAGTTTATATCGCATTAACCGCATCATTCATCCGGACCCCGGTAGGTACGGTTTCCTAACCGCACCGGTCATACCTAAAAACAGTGGGACCTTTTAAGAGGAATCATCAATCAGAATTGGTATCAGTAGTTATCATTTATATAAAAGGACGTGAGTTTGATAATAAAATGTGAGTTCGCTTTAATCACTTTTCATCTTTAAAAAAGGTGGATTATTGTAGCATAAGCTGTTAGTTTGTGCCGTTTTTTGCCAAAACTGACAGAGGACACTTCGGGTGAAAACTTTTTTCAAACTCACATTAAAAGGAGTAAACAAATGGAAGTTAGATGGATATGGATTGGTGTCGTCGTTCTATCTATTGCAGGTGTGTTAGCCACTTCAAGTGATGCCGCATTAGACCCTAACACTATTGTAGGCGTATGGAAATTTGACGAAGGTAAGGGGGATACTGCAAAAGATTCTTCTGAAAACGGGAACGACGGTGTATTCACGAATAAACCCAAATGGGTAGATGGCAAATTTGGCAAGGCTCTTGAGTTTGATGGCACCTCTTTTGTGGATATGGGCAATGACGAATCCCTGCAGTTCCACGGAGATGTGACAATCGTTTTTTGGGTTAGACCCGAGAACGTAGCCGCAGGTCGCCAAAACATCGTTTGCAAATCTTATGGCGGCGAAGGCTGCTTGACACAGGAACCCGATGGACGGTTGAGTTTTTATTGGGGTGATTGTGGCGGAAATTGTCAACCGTATGTGGAGGTTACAAGACCCTCCCCTGGTACTTTCGTAGATGATGAATGGATTCACGTCGCTGAAACGAGAGATGTCTCAAAACGCGAGTATAAAATGTACAAAGATGGTGAAGTTGCCGCAGAGAGTAAGTGGCTGAAATGTGGCGCGCACCCCTGTGGAGACTCCAGCCCCAGTGGTTTCAATTTGCTCATCGGCTCCGGTTATGCCGGTAAATACAGAGGCATCATTGACGATGTCGCTATTTTTAATGTGGTTCTGAGCGAAGGTGAGATTCAGAGTATCATGGATGATGGATTGGAGAGGGCTTTCGCCGTTTCCCCCACCGACAAACTTACCACCACATGGGCTTACATAAAGCAGTAACGGATTTACAGATAAATGCAAGAACACATCGTTCTTGCATTTGTCATTGAATCTGTAGGTTGGGTAGCTCACAGCGAAACCTATAGGTTGCAATCTCAGACCCGGTAGGTGCGGTTTCTAACCGCACCGGGGCGCGCCGAAGGCTTACCTACGCTTAAAAAAACCTAAAAGATTGTAACTTCGGTCCTATTGGAAAGATGCCGCACTCATCGCTTGTTATTGCTGATACTGCCTACGACTCAGATGCTTTGAGAGCTGAGATCCATGCGCGAGACGCGATTGCGGTCATTCGCCCTCGCAGGAACCGTCTTGAGGATCGTCCTTATGACGAAGAGGTGTATAAACTTCGC
>JAGWBV010000085.1:0-39911 GCA_021295715.1 Candidatus Poribacteria bacterium
CAGCGGAACAAGTTGTCGCGAACGTAGAAACTGAAGACGAAACGAAAGTCGCGCTCCAGATTGCCCAAAAACGGGTAAAGCAGTATAAACGGCTGCCGATCCATGTCGCCAAACGTCGATTACACGGGTTTTTGGCACGACGCGGTTTCGGTGCCGAAATTGTGCGGCAGGTACTCGATCAGATATTTTAAATATACATGACTTACGCAAAATCAAAGAATTCAGTCTATTATGGCGCAATCGGTGCGGTTAGGGGATTTGGTCTGGGAATAGACCAAATCCATTCCTCGTATTACATTCCGCACCTACCGGGGAAGTGCATAAGTCCTAATATAATCTCTTGCCATGATGCCCATTGAACAATCATCGGTTGCTAATGCGGTTGATACCTTTCTGTAAACACGTCTATTTTGTGTTTCTGTTTTCTCTTGACTTCTCTGCGAGAAATAGCATATAATTAGGAATAGATAACGTAGGAGAGAGTCCAATATGACATCAGATGAAATTAGAGATAGTTTCTTAGAATACTTCCGCAAACACGGGCATACTATCGTGCCGAGTGCGTCCTTGATACCAGCGGGTGACCCGACGCTGTTGTTCACCAACGCCGGTATGAACCAATTCAAGGATGTGTTTCTCGGTATCGGACAGCGGGAGTATACGCGCGCCGTTGACACACAAAAATGTCTGCGGGTTAGTGGCAAACACAACGATCTTGAAGAGGTCGGTTACTCGCCGAGCCACCATACCTTCTTTGAGATGCTCGGAAACTGGTCATTCGGCGATTACTACAAACAGGAAGCTATCGCCTTTGCATGGGAACTGGTGATCGAACTTTGGCAGATCCCGAAGGAGCGTCTCTGGGCGACAGTCTATCTCGAAGACGACGAAGCAGAAAAACTCTGGCTCCAAGAGACAGATCTCCCGCTCTCGCGCATCCGCCGTTGTGATAAGGATAACTTCTGGGAAATGGGTGAAACAGGTCCTTGCGGTCCTTGCAGCGAACTCTTTGTTGACATGGGCGTAGAAGCCTATCCGGAAACCGCAAGTGACCCAGACGCAGGTCCCAATACGAGCGACCGCTTCAGGGAATTCTGGAATCTGGTGTTCATCCAGTACAACCGAAACGAAGACGGTTCGCTTGAACCCCTGCCAGCCACACATGTAGATACAGGCATGGGTTTTGAACGAATTACCTCCATATTACAAGGTGTTGATACCAACTATAAGACAGATCTGTTCACACCGCTTTTGACGACAATTGCTGATATGACAGACACCGCCTATTTCGATGATGAACGCGGGTTACCCCATCGAGTTATCGCTGATCATATTCGGTGCTTGACCTTTGCCATCGGTGATGGGGTCATGCCCTCTAACGAGGGACGAGGCTATGTCATCCGCAGAATTTTGCGACGGGCTGTGCTTTACGGCAAGAAATTAGGGATGGACGCAGCGTTCATCTACCGGCTTGTTGATAACGTCATCGCATTGCTTGGCGATGTATTTCCTGATGTATTGCCGCGTCATGAGTTTATCAGTCGCACGATTCAGGGTGAAGAGCATCGCTTCCATCAAACAATCGAACGCGGTTTGGAACTTCTCGATAACTCATTTGACACGCTCAAGGAGCAGAACGGTACAGAGATCGATGGAAAGCGGGCGTTTGAGTTATATGATACCTTCGGTTTCCCCCTTGATCTGACCCAGATGCTCGCACGTGAACGTGGGTTCACAGTTGACGATATGGGCTTTGAACAGAGTATGGAGGCGCAACGCTCGCGTGGACGGGCGGCATGGGAAGATAGAGGCGGTGTCAAAGATGAAGAAATCTCCGTTTACGCGGAAGTCCTTAAAGAGCATGGCGAAACCGAATTCGTCGGCTATACACGAAACAACGTCGAAGCAGAAGTTGTCGCCTTAATTGCTGACGCGGAATCGGTTGGTAGCGCGCAAGAAGGCGACGAGGTGTTTGTGCTGCTGAACCGAACGCCTTTTTACGGCGAATCGGGTGGACAAGTCGGCGATATCGGCACAATTGAAAACGGCAATGCCAGATTGGCTGTAGAGGATACACTCAAGCCTTCGGCAGACTTGGTTGTTCATAGGTGTAAGGTCCTTGAAGGTGAAATCACCCCCTACAGTGCGGTCCAAGCACAAATAGATAGTGAACGTCGAAATGCCATCGCCGTGAGCCACACAGCAACGCACCTTCTACACAGTGGACTGCGACAGGTACTCGGAACACATGTAGCGCAAGCGGGTTCACTCGTTGAAGCGGGTAGATTGCGATTCGACTTCTCACACTACGAATCTGTTTCACCAGAGCAGTTACGAGACATTGAGGAATTTGTCAACGAAAAAATTCGTGGGAACGACGCGTTGTCTATCAGTGAAACGTCGTTAGATGCGGCGAAATCGAAAGGGGCTTTAGCCTTCTTCGGCGATAAGTACGGCGACATTGTTCGCGTTGTGCAAGCAGGGAGTTATAGCGTTGAACTCTGTGGAGGCACCCACGTTGATGCAACAGGTGAGCTCGGTTTTGTGAAGCTGATGAGCGAAAGCAGTATCGCTGCAGGTGTCCGACGCGTTGAAGCATTGACAGGGACTGCCGCGGTATCAACGGTTCAAGAAGATACCACACTCCTCGCTAACGTGGCGAATCTCCTGAAAACCCCCAAAACGGCTCTGCCCGAACGGATCGAACGTCTGCTTCAGGAACAACGGGATTTAGAACAACAACTTCAACAACTCAAAAGCCAGCACGCCCTTGCGAACGTCGGCACCTTGGTCGAAGGTGCGACACTTGTCGAAGATGTGCGGGTGGTTGCCTCGCTCGTAACAAACGCGGATCGGAACGGGTTACGGAAACTCGTTGATGAACTCAAAACGCGCTTAGAATCTGGTGTTGTTGCGCTTGCGGCTGTGTCAGGAACCGAAGTCGCCTTCGTAGTTGGCGTAACGGCAGACTTAGTGAAGAACCGCGATTTGCATGCGGGTAAAATCGTCTCCGAACTCACGCAACTGGCTGACGGTCGCGGTGGTGGACGCCCAGAACTCGCGCAAGGTGGCGGCAAGAATCCGAGCAAGGTAAACGCAGCAATTGCGAAAACCGGCGAAATCGTCGCGCAACAACTTAAAGTTTAAACTTGCAGAGACCGCCTTTCTGCGAGACAGATGTGTGTGAAAAGTCGTTTAATAGAAGTGGCATCTTAGAATGCACAAAGGAGAAGTCATGGATTGGAGTTTGATTGCTTCACTTTTTTGGAAGTTCAGCCTCGGTATTTTCCTAATTGCGCTCACAGCCCTTGCGGGGTATATGTGTGCGGCTATTGGGAGTCTCCGAAACTCTTTAAACAGCATTCGCAACACATTGAATTCCACAGAAAACATCGTTAATCAAGAGATCGGAGAATTGATTACCGACGTGGATAGGACAGTGAAAGAGGTGAACAAGGAACTCCCAGAACTGCTGCAAAATCTGAATGGGTTGACAGCTTCCTTACAAGGGATTAGCGAGACCGAAATTCAACCGACGGTGCACAATATCCAAGAAATGAGTGGTGTCCTGAACCAAAGCATTCAAGAACTTGACGAGTTGGTTCAAAAAGTGAGTAGTTTTTCTGGTCAGACGATCGAACAAGCCACGTTTTTCCGCAATCAGATAGCAGTTTCACTGGCTGATATCGTAGGTTTATGGCAGGGAATCAAAGCGGGATGGGATAGTTTCAATTTCACACAATCTTCCGAACCAGAAGAGGATGTCCCGATATCCGCTGTGTCTAACGAATAATTAAATTTGGCTAAATTGTCTGCTCCTTCGACTAAAAGTAGCATCGCATCTAAATCGCAAGAGGATATCAGGAAAAAAGAATCCAGCAAGAAATAAACATGAGAATTGAAACTTTCCACCCTGATTTTCGTAAATTTGAACAGTGTGTTTTGGAGATCTGCAAGCTGCACCAAAACACCTCCAAATTAGGAGATCTGCAAGCTGCACCAAAACAATCTTAATGTAATAGAAAGGATAAAAAAATGAGTAATAATGGACAGAACAACGGGCTCGCAATGGTCTTCGCATTTTTTACCGGATTCATGGCAGGTGCGGTTATCAGCCTGCTCTATGCCCCGAGTTCCGGCAAGGAGACCCGACGAAAGATTCGTGACACTTCGATTGAAGCAAAGAACCGGACGGTTGAGTTCGCGCATCAGACGACCGATAGTGCGAAGCAAGGTGTCCAGACTATCATGGAACAGGGAAGAGAAAGCGTTCACAGCATTGTAGACAGCGGAAAAGAACAGCTCCAGCAAGCAGGTGATCAGGTGAAAAGTGCTGTGGAAACAGGACGCAAAGTTTCTGCTGATGTCCGATCCAAAATCGCTGGATCTATCCCGGGTATCGACGAGTCTGAAGAATCCGATGAAGAGGCACCCGAGGAAGCCTAAACGTCTTTCCGATACATACAAACGGAAATAAACGCGCGTCGACCTTAGGCAGGTATCTATAGGTCCTGTAGACAGCATACTTTATTAAATGAATGGAAATTGAAAAGTTGAGAATCCTGCTCGAACAGGTTAAAGGCGGAGAGATGGCAGTGGGTGATGCCCTGCAATCCCTCCGCACTCTTCCTTTTGAAGATTTAGGATTTTCAAAGATCGATCATCATCGTCAACTTCGTACTGGATTTCCTGAAGTCATCTTCTGTCAAGGAAAAACAGTGGAACATGTCAAGCAAATTAGTGAACGTATCCTCGCCGCAGGACATCCGCTCCTCGCCACGCGCGCCACACCTGACATGTATAAAGCGGTAAAAGAAGTTCAACCCACCGCCCGTTATAATGAACTCGGACGAACGATCACCGTCTCGCAATCCGATGAAGATACCGGCGTTTCGGGTATACTTGTCGTTTCCGCGGGTACTTCTGATTTGCCAGTCGCCGAGGAAGCCGCCGAAACTGCACTAATGATGGGAAATCAACCGGAACGTCTTTATGATGTCGGTGTGGCAGGATTACATCGCCTCATGAGTAATCACGAGAAACTCTTGAATGCACGGGTTATCATTGTCGTTGCGGGGATGGAAGGTGCACTTCCGAGTGTTGTCGGTGGGTTAGTGGATTGCCCTGTCATCGCAGTCCCGACGAGTATCGGCTACGGTGCCAGTTTCGGGGGGCTTGCGGCTTTATTAGGGATGCTGAACAGTTGTGCGTCCGGCGTCACCGTTGTGAATATTGATAACGGTTTTGGGGCGGGTTACAGTGCATCTCTTATCAATCAACTCGGGGCGTAATTTATCGGTTATTCCCTACCCAAAACGCCTTCTTCCTTTTCCTCACCTGCGATCCTTCGCACAACACTTGCACTTCTCGGCGTTCCTTGCGAACCGAATCCTGATTTAGCAAAGTTGTATTCTGCTTTTAATTGGACAACTTCAGCATTGATGCTGAGGGTGACAACATCAGCTCCTATTTTGCACCGAATTTGGTATGGAACCGACTCAGAAGGACTTTGTCCATAAGAACGCGGTTGCCATGTCACACCGGATGTCTCAGCGTATGTTGTGAGGGCTATTTCGGCAGCTTTTGCGATGTTTTCGCCTGAGTTAAGGGCATGTTTCGCCGCATTTGCGGCTCTGTTTACAGCGTGCTCCAAGCGTTCCTGAACCGATTTGGCATCACTTCCATCTGCGTCATCCATCTCTTTAATTTTGCGTAAAGCGACATAGACAACAGCTCCAAGCACACACAGAAAAACGGTGGTACTCAGGATAACGGTGCCTCGCAACGCACGACGGCGCGTCATGCTTTCAAAATCATCGCGATGGTGTGGATAGAAAGCATCGTGCGCAAAAATCGGCGGACTCCAGTACAATATACCGATAGTTAGCAATAGGAGCGGAGCAGAGAAAAATTTTCGGAGCATTAATGTTTACCTTCCTTGGTATCCAGTATAGCAACAGGAAATCGGAAAGTCAATCCTGTATAAGCCAATCCCAGGACCATTTAGTTTTCCATGCCCCTTCAAGTCGCTGGGCTTGTAGTCGGGAAACCATTTATTGCCCATTATGCATACCTTTAGAACGTGCGATGAATCGCGCTACTACAAACACATTGCTTGTAGCTGGGAAACCATTTATTGCTTGCTCATCTGGACAACCAATAGAAAATCATAAACTTCTGAACCACACACATGAAAAACTTGACCTAAAATTGTAAATTTGATAAAATGTATATAAACAAATATCAATCAAGGGTAAGGAGATAGACATTTGCAGCAAAGAACACCAATTGAAGAACAAATTGATCTTCCTTTTGTAGAATCATTACGCATCAGTTTTCAGAGTTTGAAAATTCGTTTTGGGCGTTCAATCATTACGACGGCTGGTATCACGCTCGGTATTGCATTTTTAGTTTCAGTTTGGACAAATAACGAAATCGGTCTCGCGCTACAGGAGAGCGGACGACAATCGGCAATTAATACCTTTGAAGAAACAACGGAAAAAGGCATTTCCACAAAAGATATCTGGCTGATTATTATGTCATTGATTGTCTGCGTGGTAGGTATTGCGAACTCAATGCTAATGGCAGTAACAGAGCGTTTTCGCGAGATCGGCACGATGAAATGTCTCGGTGCGTTAGACGGATTCGTGGTTAGACTGTTTCTACTTGAATCAGGATTTCAGGGTTTCTCGGGAGCACTCATCGGTGCGCTTCTTGGAACACTCGGCGCAGTGCTTTTAGGGCTTAAAGACTACGGGTTAGACTTATTCTTCTATTTCCCGCTATTACCGGCGCAACCTGAAGACGGAACAATGCGACTCGGTGTTATCGTCGTCATCCTACTTGGATGTATTCTGGGCATGATTTTGGCAGTCATCGGATCATCGTTTCCTGCATGGCGTGCGGCGAAACTTCCGCCTGCTGAAGCAATGCGTACCGAGGTATAGGCACGGAGGAAAATAATGGCTGATATCGTTGTGAAAACTGAAGATGTTGTCAAAGAATATCGCATGGGTTCAAACATTCTTCGTGCTTTGGATGGCATCAACATTGAGATTGAACGCGGGGAGTATATTTCGCTGATGGGTCCTTCGGGTTCGGGCAAATCTACACTCTTTAATATGATTGGTGCCCTCGATCGCCCTACGGAGGGTCAAGTTTATATAGATGGACAAAATATGTCTCATCTTTCGCAAAGACAAATTGCGGCGTTTCGGTGTCATCGCGTGGGCTATATTTTTCAAAGTTACAATTTGCTGCACGTGCGGAGCGCGCATGGAAATGTGACACTCCCGATGATTTTCGCTGGCATCCCTGAGAAACAACGCAATGAAAAAGCGGAAAATTTGCTGGATATGGTAGGATTAGGAGATCGGATGTACCATCTTCCCGATGAACTCTCAGGTGGCCAGCGTCAACGTGTCGCTATCGCCAGAGCACTTGCGAACGATCCGAGTATCATCCTCGCCGACGAACCGACAGCAAACCTCGACACAATTACGGGACGCGAAATTATCGACCTCATTAAACGCTTGAATCGGGAACAAGGGGTCACTGTTATTTCGGCGACACATGACCTGAAGATGCTGGATGTCTCTGACCGGATTGTAGACATCCGAGACGGACTTGTGGAGCGGGTCAGAAACCGAGACGAGATTGACATCGAAGTCGGTGAAGTCGGTGGTGACGGTCACTAAAAAACCTTAAATTTCCGACAACAGGACAGGACGATTTTCACGAAGCGACTTCAACGCTGCGAAACCGATTACGACTGGTGCCCGACCATCCTCCGCTGTAACCGGCGGTGGCGTGTCTTCCTGAATGCATGCCAAGAACGCTCGCACCTCTGAAAGAAACGCTGGTTTGTAGCGTTCCACAAAGAAATACGGAGGCGACGCAGCGCGTATCCCTTCACTACCGCTGAAGGTAACGGTATCCGTCGGTGGATTCGCTGCCGTAACCATCCCTTTTGAACCGAAGACCTCAACACGCTGGTCGTAACCGTAGACAGCCTCCCTGCTGTTATCAATGGTTGCGATAACCCCGTTTTGGAACCGTAAAGTGATAACGGCGGTGTCAATGTCGCCAACCTCGCCGATTTTCGGATCAACACGCACGCCACCCACTGCATACACCTCAACAACTTCGTCTCCGGTGAGATAGCGCGCCATATCGAAATCGTGGATCGTCATGTCAAGGAAAATCCCGCCAGAGATCTTGACGTATTCAATCGGGGGTGGTGCGGGATCTCGGCTCGTGATTCGCATGATATGCGGTTCGCCAATCTCTCCAGAGGCGACGGCTTCGCGGACCCGCATGAAACTCGCATCAAACCGACGGTTGAAACCGACCTGAAACTTAACCCCTGCTTTCTCAACAATCGCCAAAGTCTCATCAATCTGCCCCAAATCCAAGGAGATCGGCTTCTCACAAAAGACGTGTTTTCCTGCGCTCGCCGCGGCTTGGCTAATCTCGACGTGCGTATCGGTAGCAGATGCTACCAATACCGCTTCAATCTGCGGATCCGCCAATATTGCAGTATAATCGTCGGTTGTTTTTGGGACATTAAATTGTTTCGCGAGAGAGACAAGACCGGCGGGGTCCAAACTGCAAATCGCTATCAGTTCGGCTTCGGGTATATGCTGAGCGAGGTGTTCAATGTGCAATTTACCGATGCGTCCTGTGCCGATAACGCCAACACCGATTTTTGAGAGTTTGTTCATCAAAGACCTTTCCTACGTGGGTTCTATTAAAAGTAGTAGGCACACCCATGGGAGATTAAGAATTTAATCGGGGAATGTAGGTATTCATCGTCTGAATCAGGACTTACAGGATTCAAGGATTTACAAGATTCTGGAGCCTGCTTGATTAAAAGTTGTCTTTTATAGAATTACCCAAATATTTTATTACACTTCATCCGTGTGCCGTGACAGAAGTTCCTGCTACACAATCGAATTCAGGTACCGCAGATTCCGTTCTGCACTCTCGTAAGGACTCCCCATTCCGGGCAAGACATCCTGCTCCACGACGATCCAACCCTCGTAGTTCCGTTTTCGCAATTCTGCGAGGAACGCGGGGAAATCAACGTCTCCGTTGCCCAGTTCGCAAAAAACGCCGTTCCCAACGGACTCGAAATAATCCCATTCATTCTTACGAGAATCGGCAGCGACATCGGGATGGCAATCCTTGAAATGGACGTGCCAGACTCGATCGGCATGGCGGACATACGCTTCAATCGGATCACCGCCACCGAATCGGTAATGTCCTGTATCGAAACACAATCCGATGAGGTTCGGGTCGGTGCGTTCCATCAACGTGTCTATCTCTGCTGGTGTCTCTACATATCCGGCACAATGCGGATGGAAAACGGTGCGGAGTCCTGTCTCGTCTCGGACAGATTCGGAGATACGGTGCGCGCCCTGTGCAAAAGTCTCCCACTGTGTTGGGGTCAACCCGTGTTCAGGACGGACACGACCGGCATAGCGGGTACGCAGTTCTGTAGTGGCGTTGTCATCCGATAGCACGATGAAGGGTTTTTCGCCAGCAGTATCCGCTAACAAACGGGCATGACGTAGTGCCGCTTCTTCACCGGATGCGTGTGTTTTTTCATCAGCGAGTGCGACACCTACGAACGCGCCTAACAGCGTTAGTTCACGGTCCTTCAGTTCGGTACGGAGGCGTTGCGCATCCGTCGGCATGAATCCCCAATCCCCTAACTCGGTGCCGAGGTAACCGATTTCGTGCATCTCGTCTAACATCTGTGCGTAGCCGGGTGCTTCCCCGTCTAACGCAAACTCAAGTACACCCCACGAACACGGGGCATTTGCAATTTTCATAGAATTATAGACTCTCTTTTGCTTGAAATCTTTTCCGATCTACTTAAGGTTGTCTAACGTGAGTTTGAAAAATAAAGTCTTAAGAAACGTGTTGCGTATACTTTTGAGAATCAGCGGGTTTCTTGTCGCATCATCCGTTAGTTTGTGCGTCTTCTGGCGAAGACTGACAGTCTACGCTACGAATATCAAACTCACGTTACTACCATCACCTTAACATTACCGTTAGGGTTTTTCATCTTCAAAGATGTGTGCAGATATCTTGACTTTCGGTGCGTTTTCCGGATCGTGTCTATAGTAGTGCTGTGTCACTCCTAAAATGATGGATGTGGGCAGCCACAAGGGACTGCCCCTACAGGGAAAATCCCTTCAACCAGCAGTAGTGTTCTTCATAAGCGTCTAAAAAGAGTTTTTGGTCCTCTCTTTTTAGTGTCAAAATGAAACCTGCTTTTCCGACATCATTTAGACCTTCATAGTATTGGATTGCTGCTTTTATGTTCATACAGAAAGTGTCTTGAAAAACGGTATATCTCTCCACATGCTGCGATTTTTTCGGTGTATTTACCGCTCTACCTGCAGGAAACACCCAAGCAAAAACACCTACAAATTTATTTTCAAACCGGCGGTAACACTATTAACATCATCAGAATGATAGATTTTAAACCTACTGTTGCGTTAACATTGCCTTGATGTCTTCCGGGAACTGGACACCGTTCCTCTGCTCAAAGTCTGCAACGTTTTCATAACTCTTGCGAAATGACGCGATGATGTCAAAATCTTTGCCCTTTGCAAAAATCAGGTCTGCTTTGGCTCTTTCCCATTCCTTTAGGTGTAACCATGCCTCGCCACGAGCCCCATAGGCCTCAGCATAATCGGGTTCGCGTTTTATGACTTCGTTATAATCCTTTATGGCTTTGTCATACTCGTGTTTCTTGCAGTGAGCGACACCGCGATGGCAATACGCTTTGGCATAATTAGGTTTAAGCTTTATTGCCTGGTCATAGTCGGCGATGGCTTTATCATGCTCACCAATGTAACTGTAGGCATTGCCCCGTTTGATGTAGTCTTCTACTATTTTCGGATTGAAGGTCAAGCTTGCAGTGTAAAGTTTAATGTATTCTTGTGCCTCTTCCCTATTCTTAATTAGCCCCCGAGTATAACCACCATTCAGTTCTTGGCACTGCCCGATAAACCGCATCAATCCATCGGCTCCAAGTTTATTCATAAGGACTTGATTTCCGATTTCACAAATCTCAATGTCTGTCATTTTCCGAATTTCGCTTTGAGGCGCGGCGAACCTCTCAGCCCGTGCGCGTTCTTCTATTTCCCTTGCCGTAACCCTATCTTGGATCCGTTTAACGATGGTGTCAATATCGGGTTGATCCGCCAACAATTTATGTCGGTCAACAGCGTAATTACCTTTACCGGGTTGGCACTGCCGAATAAACCGCGGCACCTCAGAGACCCCGAGTTTATCCGTAAGGACTTTAATCCCCATTTCATAAAGTTCACTATCTGTCATTTCTAATACGCTCATTTTCTGCTATCTCCTGAAACCATGCATAAGGGTTTTCGACCCGGACGGAAAGTTGAGAATTATAGCGTTTTACCCCTCTGAGAAGCCTATCATCGGTTGTTAGAAAAATATCAGCTAAGCCGCTCTCGGCACAAGCGAGATGTAAAGCATCTAATTCTTTAAACCCCAAAGTTTCAAGCTGCTTGCCTCTCAATATTTCAATCGTTCCAACAGAAACAGTCTGGTGCGCGTTGGTTATTAAATCTTTAATCTGTAAGCGTTGGTCCAAGTCAGAGTTTTGCTCTACTTCATCCACCAAAACATCACTGGAAATCCAATACAAGTGCCCGGAATGAACCTGAGAAATGATTCGTCCGATAACTTCAGTTTCCTGATAGACTCGGGCTTGCGTTTGGTCGTCAAAAAAACGACTCAAGCAACATGTATCAAGATAAATTTTCCAGAACTGTAAATTGGTCTGCACACGTATATCCAGACTCCACTCGGTAATTTTCTATCACAGGTTAACGTAATACAAAATAGGACTCTTCGTTGAATTAGCATATCATAACAAGGAGGCAGATGTCAAGGAAAACCCAATCCTCTAATCATGATCAAAGGAATAGTGGACGGCACGCGGAGCGTGCCTACTACTCTTAAGTCAGTCGAGAATCGGAGTGTTTTGCTTGGGCATTTCTCCGCTCCTACAGAACAACTATGGTAGATTATACAATTAACTTTACACTTCAATCGGCGCGGTTACAAACCGCACCTACCAGTAAGTGTCAACATATTTTGATAATTCACCATAAATGATCTTGATCGCGTAAAAACGTAAATTTCATGAATATAGAAAAGTATGATATACTGCCACCAATCGTAATCGAAATATCAGAGGTAAAGATTATGTTCCCAACGATTGAAGCGCGAACACCCATTAACACACCGCCAATGTGGGCTATGTTGGAACGCCAACTCATTGACAAAATGAACGCTGCAGCACCAGAAGTCCTGAAAAAGTATACGCGCTCAGACGGGACACTGTTCTGGCCCACACATCCAGATTTTCAGAGTATCGACGGATTGGACGATGCCTACGAGAGTTTTCATAACTGGTCCCTCTTTTATATGCTCGGTGGTGATGCGCGGTTCTTGGCTGACGCAGACACGGAATTCAATGTCATTACAAACGATATGGCGCGATATGGGACAGGTCACGGTTACCCGATGGTGGTGAAAGAATATCAACCGGGTTACGACTGGTTCCATCAAGGCGAAGGGAACTATCTCTTTTACATGCTCTGTATGGCAGCCCCGTCAAATCCGAAGAACATCGAACGGGCAAAACGGTTTGCAGGATTTTTCATGAATGAAGACCCAGATGTGCAGAACTATGACGCGCAGCATAAGATTATCAAATGTGCCATGAACGGGAGCAAGGGACCGGCATTCTGGGCTTTCGCTGGACACCCGTATTTCCCTTGGGACGGTTACAATATGCCATTTTACGATATTCCGGGAGGCGCGAGTCATGAAGCCGTTAGGGAAAATGAAGCACTGCGTGAGCGTATGGGAAGGATAAACCATGAACGTCAGGGAGTGGGAGACACGGTCGTTAACCTCGCGGCGACGACTCTTGCTACGAATGCTTTTTTGCTGACCGGTGACGAGAAATACAAGGCATGGGTTCGGGAATACGTCGATGCGTGGATCGCGCGGACAGCGGAAAATGGTGGTATTGTCCCAGACAACGTCGGATTGTCAGGAAGGATCGGCGAACACATAGATGGTAAGTGGTATGGTTCATACTATGGATGGAGTTGGCCCCACGGGTGGCATAGCGTCGGACAAGCGGTGGGTATTGCGGCGCAGAACGCCACATTGCTCTGGAGAGATCTTGCGTATCTCGACTTTCCACGCTCACAGATTGACGTATTAATCGAAAAGGGGATTGAGAAGAACGATCAACTTTACATTCCGCAGAAGTATGGTGATCCGGGTAAAGTCAATTATGTGCCGGGTGCTTGGCTGCAATACCCAATCACAAACGAGGACGGCACTGCACTGCAAGTAGACGGTTGGTTTGAGTTCATGCCGATGCACCCATCGGATGTGGCGCATTTATGGGCACTGTCAATGGAACCCACGGATCAGGATCGCGCAAAGAAAATCGCTAAAAGGACAGGCTCGAAATTCGACATTAACGCGTGGCACCATACCAAAGATAGCGGTGGACACGACGGCGCGTGGCTGGCATACATGCGAGACGAATATCCTGAATATCCAGAAACAATCCTCAAGCACAACCTCTCCCAAGTCGATGCACGTCTCGCCTTCATGGCTGACGATGACGAAGATCCAGCACACTATGGAGATGCCTACTTCCAACGACGCAACCCCATCACCTGTGAAGGATTGGTTCAACTGACGTGTGGCGGTCCGTTGCCGCATTACAACGGCGGCTTACTCGTGACACGGGTGCGCCACTTCGACGGACAGCAGAAGCGACCGGGGTTGCCACCCGATGTTGGTGCGTTGGTTACGAAGATGACTGTGGATACCACAGAAATTCAGTTCGTCAACCTGAACACCACAGAATCGAGAGATGTTATTGTGCAAGCAGGTGCGATGGGTGAACACAATTTCACTTCAGTCAGCATCAACGACGGTCAGAACAGACAGAGCATCCCAATCAATGGAACGTTCCTCCACGTCCATCTACCCCCCTACACACACATCGATTTGGAGTTAGGGATGCACCGTTTCGTCAACGCGCCATCCTATAAGCATCCGTGGTAAATAAATTAAAAAAGCGAACCTTTTCTGAACGGATCTGACTAAATAAGCAAAACCAAAAGTAAATGCCTTTCCTAAAAAGATAATTGGGCATTCACAAAATAATAATTCAAATAGGAGAAAGAAAAATGAAAAAGCAATGGTTTGTACTCAGCGCAATCGCAGCAATCGCAATGATCGGAATGTTCGTTTTTGAAAACACGGCTGCAGCCCATAGAGAGGTTCAGAGCAAACGACAATATCGCAACGACAATACCCGTCCAACTCGGGGTCGGATCGCTACACTCAATCCGGTGGCGACTCTCAATCAGTCATGGATAGATTTGACCTTCGGTGTGACAGTTGATACAGAGACGTTAGCGAAGGTGCATCCGATCTATCAGAAAACGCGTGAAACGCTCCAGACACAGATTAAGGAAGCACGTAAATCTGATGAGAAACGTGAGGCAGTAAAGAAATTACGCGAGAACATCAAGGAAACGAATGCAAAATTCTATGCGAGTCTCAAAGAGGTCTTGACGGAAGAGCAGATGACGAAACTGACGGAATTGACCAAGAAACGGCGCACAGACGCACGGAAACGCGTCAATGAACTCCGTCGTAATCAACTGGAATCCCGTAGACACCGTTAAAATCCATTTTTAATTTTACCTTGCGGTTCGATCGGGCGGGTTGGGAGCATGGAAGTTCTGCTCCGTATACCCGCCCTCCATTTCATTACGGGCTACGCTGGTGGCAACTTGGGTTATTTTAACAAAGTTAAGCCCAGCGTTCAACGACGACTTTTTTCTGGGTGAAGAAGTCTACGGCATCCCAACTCTGACCGTGGAGGTCACCGAAGAAACTATCTTTCCAACCGCTGAAAGGGAAAAATGCCATTGGCGCGGCGACACCGATGTTAATACCGATATTACCGATCTCTGCTTCATAACGGAATTGACGCGCAGACGCGCCACTACTCGTAAAGAGACACGCCATGTTGCCGTAACGTCCGCTATTGATGAGTCCGATTGCATCGTCGATCGTCTCCACATGGATCAGCCCTAAAACGGGTCCGAAGATCTCGGTTCTGGCAATATCGCCCTGTGGATTAAGGTCATCGAGGATTGTCGGACGAATAAAATTGCCGTTTTCACCGCCAGTGATGCTCGGATACCGACCATCAACGAGGAGTTGGGCACCTTCCTCAGCACCGGCTTGAATCAGCCCCTCAATTCGGCCCCTACTTTCGGAAGTAATGACGGGTCCCATTTCGACCCCCTCTTCCAATCCATTTCCGACCACCCGATCAGTGGCAGTGTCGGCGATGGCTTCGGTGAACCAGTGGCGCGCCTCGCCAACAGTGAGAGCAAGAGATGCCGCAAGGCAGCGTTGCCCAGCACATCCGAAGGCACTCTCGGCTGCAGCATTGACAGTAAACTGCGGATCTGCATCAGGAAGGACAATCAGCGGATTTTTCGCGCCCCCTTGACACTGGACGCGTTTGCCGTTTGCAGCGGCCTTCGCATAGATTTCTTTAGCAGTGGCAGTCGCCCCGACAAAACTGACCCCTCGGATGTCTGGATGCGTTAAGATTGCATCCACAGTCTCACGTCCACCGTTCACAAGGTTGACAACGCCTTTAGGGAGTCCTGTCTGTTCCAATAACTGAAATATCTTTTGCATCGTGATGGGCACTTTTTCGGAAGGTTTCACGATGTAAGTGTTGCCACAGGCAATGGCATAAGGGAGAAACCAGAAAGTAATCATCCCCGGAAAGTTGAAAGGTGCGATTGCAGCACACACACCAACAGGTTGACGAATCATGAATTCATCGATACCGGTAGCGATATCCTCCAAGTTCGTGCCTTGCATGAGTGTGGGAATACCACAAGCGACCTCAACATTCTCAATCGCGCGCCGCATTTCACCCTTCGCCTCGTCAAGCGTCTTACCACACTCCAGCGTAATCGTTCTGGCGATGTCCTCCAAGTTCTCTTCTAAAAGGTTTTTCAAGGCAAAGAGGTATTGAATACGTTCGACCGGGGGCGTCCGCCGCCATTCGTGGAGAGCATCAGCGGCGGCTGTCGCCGCTTGACCGACCTCTTCCGCGGGTGAAAGCGGGACTTGGGTGAGTACCTCCCCCGTCGCAGGATTCGTAACGTCTATCAGTTCAGCCGCCTCGGACTTCTGCCATGTGTTATTAACGAAGTTCGGTAGCGGGTTCCCGCTTTTAAGAAGACTCACATCAGTTTCCATCGTATCTCCTCCTTAGTTCTCCTCTGATCGGAAGTCACGCGATCACGATCATTGTGATGGCGTGCTTCCGCTGAAGAGTTCAAGTACTTTTAATTGTTCCATAGCGGCAACGACTTGCGGATCATGCTCCAGTTCATCACGAGAGTTCTCTGTAATCTGGGCAAGAGCGTATTTAATGCCGATATCACTGAGGATAATCTGTTCTTCAATAAGCGCGTCGCTCAAGCGCTGGTAACTCCGTAGAAGTTTTGCGGCGTGTCGGTCATCACGCGACGCATGAGAAGCGGTTGTGAGTTGTGTTAGCACATCGTCGCCATTCTCTTCTATGAAGGTTTTGAGTTTCTCGTGATCACGGAGTTTCAACTGCATCTGTCGTTCAGAGCGGCTAAACCATGCGGACTCAACATCCGGGATAATGCCAACCTTGTCAATGTTGACCCCGTCCGGTGTAAAGTAACTCGCGACGGTTAACTTCACAGCAGATTTTGAATTGCTCAGCGGGAAGACACGTTGAACGGATGCTTTCCCGAAGGTCTTATTGCCCATGACGAGTCCGCGTCCGTGGTCTTTGATGGCTCCGGCGACGATCTCAGAAGCACTTGCGCTCCCACCATCAACGAGTACAATCAGTGGAAAGTGCTCCCTTTTTACACCTTTCGCCTTGAAGTCCTCGCGCGTCTCAATTCCTTTACTGTAAACAACAAGTTGACCGGGCGTGAGGAAGTCGCTCGCGATATCAACGGCTGAAGAGAGGAGTCCACCAGGATTTAAACGGAGATCAAGAATGACACCACGGACATTCTGTGCTTTGAAGTCCACAAAGGCATTATCCACGTCGTTCGCTGTCGTATCAAGAAATTGATTGATTTTGATATAGCCGATATTATCTCCGATGATATCCTGTTCAACGCTCGGAATCCGAATGACCTCACGCGTGACAGTAACCTCAACCGGTCGGTTATCGTTCTGACTCACGACCGTAATGGAGACAGGGGTTCCCGGTTCGCCACGCAACTGGTCAACTGCCTCGTTCAAGGTCATGACGGCTGTCGATTCACCTTCAATGTGGCTAATAACATCTCCACTTTGCAAACCAGCCAACGAAGCAGGGCTCCCCTTAAAAGGCGTAACCACCGTCAACATATCTTCACGAATTCCAATCAGCATCCCAAGTCCACCGTAATTGCCACGGTTCTGCGTTCGGAACTCACCGAGGTCCGAAATGTATTGGCTGTAAGGATCCAATTTGCGAAGCATGCCGTTGATGGCACCTTCTATAAGCTCCTTAGAGTCCGGTGTTTCGAGATGTGCTTGTTTAATATACGCAAGGATCTCTGAGAAAAGTGCGAGGTTTTCTCCCAATTCATCATCAGCGGTTTCTTCTGAACTCCAACCGAACGGTAGAAACGCGCAAATAAGCAACACTGATAACAAGATGCGAAAACGGGTTCCGGACGAAGCCCGTGGGTTTCCGAAACCTATCGTTAACAATTTCATTTTTTATTTCCTCCTGCCGACATTACAGTATTTTAATAGAAGTAGTATCGTAGCCTTTGGATACTCGGAATCCGAAAAGCGATAAAGGCTGCGGCAGCACAGTAGAGCAGGTCAATACGACTCATCCGTGCTTGCATGAGTTCCCAGACAGACTGTCCTTTAAACACAATTGTCGCCGTCGGCATGGCTTGCTCTATTGATATATTATGCTCTTGGCTGAGTTGCTCCGCGATTTCGGCAACCGCATTCCACTGGACATCGAGATATTTTCCGATAAAAATACCGAGTATTGCGAAAACCGCGGCAGCAACACTGACAGCACGCCACATCGCCCTCGCATCACGCTCGAGGCATCGGCTGCTCGTGAGGAGTATGCCTACGCCAGTCAATACAGCGATACCGATAGCGATGAAGCCAGCAGTGCGTCCTGTCCACTGGATATATTTCGCCCAAAGTACGCCGCCTATCGCCGCGCCAAGAAGTCCGCCGAACGGTGCTGTTAACGTGTTCATTATGAAACAACTCCATGGGTCGCAATTTGTGGTTTCTGGCGATGGTGATCCGTATTCTGCTCAAAGGTATAAGCAACCCGCAGGACCTTTTCTTCTGCAAAAGGCGCGCCGAGGAGTTGTAATCCAACGGGTAACCCATTTTCCACAAACCCGCAGGGCACAGATATACCGGGTAACCCGGCGTGGCTCGCAGGTGTTGTCATCACATCGCAAAGATACATTTGCAACGGATCCGCAGTGCGTTCGCCTATCTTGAACGCTGGTGTCGGCGAAGTAGGTGTTGCAATAACGTCAACTTTCTCAAATGCGGCATCAAAATCAGATTTGATGAGCGTCCGCGCTTTTTGTGCCTTCCGATAATATGCGTCTTGGTAGCCAGCACTCAGTGCGAAGGTGCCGATCATAATCCGTCGCTTCACCTCTTCACCGAACGCTTCACTTCGCGTCCTTTTATACATATCAATCAGATCCTCCGGACTTTCGTTCCGGTAACCGTAGCGGACCCCATCGTATCTTGCGAGATTGGCACTCGCCTCAGCGGGAGCGATGATGTAGTAGGTCGCAATCGCATATTCGGTATGTGGCAAAGAAATTTCCTCAACCGTCGCACCGACGGATTCAAGCACAGCAATAGCAGTGTGCACACGATCGGCAATTTCTGAGTCTAACGCCTCTGTGAAATACTCCTTCGGAATACCGATTTTCAAGCCTTGCACGTCGTTAATGAGACTCTGTGTGAAATCCGGAACCGGGACATCAACAGAGGTTGCATCCATCGCATCACGTCCACAGATGGCGTTGAGCAGCAGGGCACAATCGGTGACATCTTTGGTAAACGGACCAATCTGATCGAGCGAAGAGGCGAATGCGACTAAACCGTAACGAGAGACCCGTCCATACGTTGGTTTCATTCCAACAACACCACAGAGTGCCGCGGGTTGTCGGATCGAACCGCCAGTATCCGAACCGAGTGAACAGATAGCAGTATCCGCAGACACAACGGCAGCAGAACCACCACTGGAACCACCGGGAATCGTGTCCAAATCCCACGGATTGTGTGTAATCTGATATGCTGAGTTCTCAGTAGAGGATCCCATGGCGAACTCATCCATGTTCGTTTTACCGAGCATCACAATTCCCTGTTCATGGAGTTTCGTCATAACGGTCGCGTCGTAGGGTGGCACGAAGGTTTCAAGGATCTTAGAGGCACACGTCGTGCGGACACCCTGAGTGCATATCACATCTTTGATGGCAATCGGGATGCCAGCCAAGGCAGGCATATCGTCCCCGTTCTGAAACCCAGTATCGGCACGACTCGCCTGCTCTAAGGCAAGGTCTTTTGTTAGTGTCAAGTAACCCTTGACGTGAGGCTCCACTTCAGCGATACGTGCATAAACAGATTCGGTGAGTTCCACAGCACTAATCTCACGCGCTTTGAGTTTCTCATGTAGGACGTGTGCCGTCAATTCATAAAGCGACATTCAATTTTCCTTATTTCTCACTATAGAATAGTTATCAACTAACAGTTATCTGTTACAAGAGGCTTCTATTATACAGGACTTACGCAAAACCACTAAATTTCATCTATTCGGACGCATTCGGTGCGGTTGGGAAGGCAGATCGCATGAATCAGAATCAACGGTATGAAGTGCTTATGCACTTCCCCGGGTATGAAGGTTCTCCGTGTGGCATGAACCGGCCGGGGAAGCGCGTAAGTCCTATTATAACCCAAGTTGCCAGTTTCTCATTCACATAGCACCCCTACGGGGTGCAGTTCCTTGAACGTCCGATTTTCTATAGACATACCACCCCTACGGGGTGTAAAGACATTCTTTTCCTAAAAAATCTATGTTTAAACACCCAAAACCTATTCGGTAGCAACTTGGGTTATTATAGTAAAGTTTAGAATTAATTAGGCACTCGAAAGAGGCGAGGATACAATCCTCGCCAGCGGTGGAGAGGGTTGTTTCGCTGCGCAACTGTCTACATATTTTCCGACTTTACTATAAACAAAAACCTCTTAACCGACAGCCATTCAGTGGCTGCGGTCAACCACTCTGGGAACGCCGAAGTATCCCTCTTCAGCCTCAGGGGCATTCGCGAGCACATCTTCGCGTGGAAGTGAGGGTTTGACGACATCGGGTTTGGCGACATGAGATGCGTCAGCGTCTGAACCCATGATAAAAACCTGATGTGGATGGATATGCGATGTCGGTGGCACATCATCCGTCTGAAGTTCATTCAATTTCCCGATGTAGTCTAAGATTCGGGCAAGCTGCTCGGTAAAGTGTTCTGTCTCTTCTTCATTAAACGCAAGGCGAGCCAAGTTTGCGACATGGCGGATGCCTTCAACCGTAATTGTTGCCATTTTTTAGTATTTTATCTCCTCACTCATAATCAGATATTGTCAAAGGTGTAAGTGATGGGTCAAGTTGTCTTGTTCCAGCGCGACCAAATCGAACGGTGACATAGACTCCCCGCCCTGCGCCACTGATTTTCGTTATCTTGCCTCTCCCAAATTGCGGATGATGAACAATCTGGTCAACATGGTAATCCACCACATCTTCAGAAGCCACCTCATACAGCCCTACTGATTGACGGAACGGAGATCGGTAGCGATCCACATGCTTAATGAGATGCTCTGGAATTTCGGAGATAAAACGAGAGGGGATGCGATACTCTGTCTCTCGAAATGTTCTCCGCGAACTCGCATGTGAGAGATATAACTGCTCCATGGCACGCGTGATCCCGACGTAACAGAGCCGTCGTTCTTCCTCCAATTCCTTTTGCGTATCAAGAGAACGTCCATGCGGCAGATATCCCTCTTCCATACCAACGATGAAAACAAATGGGAATTCCAAACCTTTCGCACTGTGCAAAGTCATCAAGGTAACCAGATCAGTAGTATCGGTTTCCATCGTGTCTATATCAGCGATGAGTGCTACGTTCTCCAAATAATCCGAAAGGGTCGGTTCAGATGCGTTCTGTTCATATTCGATAACGGCGTTAATCAATTCCTCAATGTTCTCAACGCGGTTCTGTGCTTCAATCGTATTTTGAATCTCTAAATTTTTTAGGTAGCCTGTTACCTTTAGCACATAGTCAAGTGCATCAGCGGGTAACATAGACGCATCGAAATCATCAAAAATTTTGGCGAAACGTTGCACTTTCGTCCGAAGTCCGCGGTTAATCGTGGTAATTTCCTCGACACGGTGGATCGCCGCAAAGAGAGAAATCCCCTCACGTGCCGCAAAATTGATGAGCCGGTCAAGCGTTGTCGCACCGATGCCGCGACTTGGCACGTTGATGATACGTCGAACACTCATAGAGTCGTTGGGATTACACACGACGCGGAGGTAGGCAAGGAGATCTTTAATCTCCATCCGATCATAGAAACCAACACCGCCAACAATCTGATACGGGATGTTTGCAGCGCGGAACGCTTCCTCAAAGATTCGGGATTGGGCATTGGTTCGGTAAAAGATGGCAAAGTCTTTGTAATCCACACCCTCAGCGTGCCAATCTTCGATCTGCGTCCCGACGTAACCCGCCTCGTCGTTTTCGTCCATCGCCTCGTAGCAGGTAACGAGTTCACCCATGTCATTATCTGTCCAGAGTTTCTTCGCTTTTCGCGCCGTATTGTTATGTACAACACCCCATGCGGCATCTAAAATATTTTGCGTCGAACGATAGTTCTGTTCCAAACGGAGTACCTGTGTGTTCGGGTAATCCTTCTCAAAATCGAGGATATTTCTGATGTCGGCACCACGGAAAGCGTAAATGGATTGGTCATCGTCCCCGACGACGCAGATATTCTGCTTCGTGCCAGCCAATAAATTCACCAACTCATACTGACACCGATTCGTATCCTGATATTCATCAACGAGTATATATTCAAATTTGTTCTGATAAAATTGGCAGACATCGGGATTTTCATTCAGGAGTCTCACTGCGAAAAGTAGCAGGTCATCGAAATCAAGAGAATTGTTCAGACGTAGGGCATCTTGATAGAGGACATAGACCTCTGAAACGATCCGCTCAAAATAGCCATCTGCGATATTTCGGTATGCCTCTGGTGATATAGACTCGTTTTTCACACGACTAATGTTGCTAAGGATCGCGCGCGGGTTGTACTGCTTGTCACTATAGTTAAGCTGTCGGAGCACATCTTTGACGAGCGTAACTTGCTCACCAGTATCGAAGATGGTAAAGTCGCGGGTGTAGGCGTAATTTGTGGCACGGGAGACGCTTTGAGATGCTGCCTCCGCGCCTAACTTCTCAATATCTCGGCGGAGTATACGTGCACAGGTGGCGTGGAAGGTTGCCACCCAAAGATCTTGGCTAACGCTGCCGTCAACAAGCACATCCAGCCGATCTTTCATCTCCCGCGCTGCTTTGTTCGTAAACGTTACAGCGAGGATACGGTATGGAGAGACATCGTGATGTTGGAGTAGGTAGGCGATACGGTGTGTGATGACGCGCGTTTTCCCACTGCCTGCACCGGACAAAATGAGGAGCGGTCCTTCGGTGTGTTGGACGGCTTCGCGCTGAACATCATTTAAGGAACTTAATAGGTTATCGGTCAATGGTTACCCCTTGCCTCGTCGTATTAAGGGAAGCACACCTTGCACGTGCTTGCAAATGGCACGTCATAGCATCTCAACTTTATTCCATAAAGTATACACGATTTAGGTTAATTTTGCAAGGTGAAAATATCAAAAGACTGCATCGTAGGTTGGGTCGAACGGGTAACAACTCATAGATGTTAATTTGGGGATTTTCCATGGCGTTCGGTAGCATTGGGTATACATATGTCGAAGAAATCCGCAGAAATACCCAAGCAATAAACCTTATAGGAATCAAGCGGAAATCGGGAGTTTGTGCGGTTTACGTCTCAGATCCGGTGCGGTTAGAAACCGCACCTATCGGACCGGAGGATCGAGGAAACAGTCCTTCACAAGCAAACTCTCTTGCTCAGATAAGGTATTCCTTCAAAAACTGCCCAGTGTAAGAGGCTTTGACCTTCGCAATCTCTTCAGGGGTGCCTTGTGCTAAGACCTCGCCACCTTTATGTCCACCCTCTGGACCGAGATCGATGACATAATCGGCGGTTTTGATAACATCAAGATGATGCTCAATCACAAGAACGGTATGCCCACTATCAACGAGCCGGTTGAGACTATCCAAGAGTTTCTGCACGTCTGCGATGTGGAGTCCTGTGGTGGGTTCATCTAAGATATACAGATTATGTCTACCTCGCTTGATTTTGCCAAGTTCGCTTGCCAACTTTATCCGTTGCGCTTCGCCGCCGGAGAGGATTGTAGCGGGGTGCCCAATCTGGAGATACCCCATACCGAGTTGGTATAGGACATTCAATTTATGATGAATCAACCGCTGATCGGCGAAGAACTCAACGCCTTCCTCAATCGACATATTGAGAATCTCGGAGATATTCCTTCCGTTATAGGTAACATCAAGCGTATCGTCATTATAGCGTGCCCCCTTACAGGTCGGACAAACGACTTCAACATCGGGCATAAAGTGGAGTTTAGTCGTGATAGTGCCTTCGCCGTGGCATTCCTCACACCGTCCGCCTTTGACGTTGAAACTGAACCGTGAGGCGGTATAGTCCCTCGCAAGTGCGAGTGGGGTACTGGCGAAAAGCTTACGGATATTATCGTAAAATCCGATGTAAGTGGCAGGATTGGAACGCGGTGAACGTCCGATGGGGGACTGATCAATACTGATAACGTCATTGACGTGTTCATGTCCACCTAATGCATCGTGGGCACCATAGAGCGTCCGACTGTCACGGTAGAGAGAATAGAGTTTCTTGTAGAGAATCTCATTGACGAGTGTACTCTTGCCAGAACCAGAAGCCCCGGTGATGCAGATAAATACACCAACGGGAATATCAACGTCAATATTTTGCAGATTGTTCTCCCTTGCTCCGGTGATGCTAAGGAATTTGCCGTTCAAGTCACGACGTTGTTCGGGAAGCCGAATCTCTCGCCGCCCGCTCATATAGAGACCCGTCAGAGATTCAGGGCAATCCAGAATTGTTTCAAGTTCACCTTGAATGACGACCTCTCCGCCGTGGATACCCGGTCCGGGTCCGAGTTCGATAATATGATCGGCGGCACGAATTGTGCTTTCATCGTGTTCAACAACGATAACGGTGTTACCGATGTCGCGTAACTTTCGTAGCGTCTCTATCATCTTGGCATTGTCTTTTGGATGTAAGCCGATACTCGGTTCGTCAAGAACATAGAGCATCCCCATCAATCCGGAGCCGATCTGTGTGGAGAGGCGGATTCGCTGCGATTCGCCCCCAGAGAGTGTCGCAGAGCGGCGGTTGAGGTTTAGATAATCCAGTCCGATGCCGAGTAGGAGATTAATCCGAGTGACGAGTTCTGTGATAACGCGGCTCCCTGCTTCTCGTTGCTTCTCTGGAATATCGGTGATAGCCAGCAAGAAATCCCGTAATTCTTCAAAGTGCAACTCGCCGACCTCATGAATTGTTTGACCATCAATCGTAACGAGAAGCCGTTGTCGCTTGAGTTTAGCCCCGTGGCAATCAGGACAGGTGCGTTCTACCATTACTTTTCGGAGATACTCCTCCATTCCGGAGTGCGCCTCGCCCTGTTTTCGGTAACGCCGATAATGTCTATCAATCCGGGTGATGATTCCATCAAAACGGATATTCCGACCGAGATGCCGTTTTTCAACGGGGCGTGCGCCTTCGGGTTGCAGGATCGGAAATTCTTCGCCGTGCGTGCCGTAATAGAGAATATCAATGACCTTCTCTGGAAGGTCTGCAAAAGGAACGTTCAGGTCGAACCCGTAGTGTTCGGCGAGACTGTACATCGTCCTACCATCCCACCTATCGGGATCGTAGTTAAACGCTTGATGAACGAATGCCCCGTCTGCGATACTTCGACTCTTGTCAGGAACGAGTAGATTCGGATGCACCTGTAGGTAGGTGCCGAGACCGGAACAGGTCACACACGCCCCGGTCGGTTCATTAAAGGTAAAGTGATGCGGTCCGAGTTCAGCCATGAGCACACCGTGCTTCGGGCATCCGAAACCTTCCAATACCTCTATTGCGTCAGTCTCGGTATCCTCTGGGAACTGGACATCAAAACGCATGAATCCTTCGCCGACGAGCATGGTGTGTTCAAGGGAGGCGAGTACCTGTTTGTCAATATCTTTTTTGATAAAGAATTTGTCAACGATAACCTGGATGTCGTATTCCTGATCCGGATCGAGTTCAATTTCTTCGCTGATGTCGTGCTCAACGCCGTCAATTCTGACGTGTCTACACCCTTTTGTCCGGATGTCATCGAAGAGATAAGCATAATCTTCGCCGTAGATTTTGAAGACTGGGGCGTGAATTTCAACTTCGGTGCCTTCTGGCATCGAGAGCATACGTTCTAAGATCTGATGATGCGAACGGATAGGGATTTCACCTTCGCAATAGGGGCAGTGAGCGACACCGATAGTCGCGAAGAGCATACGGAGGTAGTCTTGCAAATCGGTCATCGTGCCGACGGTAGAACGCGGATTCATCGTGATCGTTTTCTGTTCAATAGAAACGACAGGGGACAACCCATCAATGAAATCGACATCCGGTTTTTTGAGCTGTGTAATAAAGCGTTTGGCGTAGGTGGACATCGACTCCAAAAATCGACGTTGCCCTTCGGCATAGACGGTATCAAACGCCAATGAGGATTTACCGGAACCGCTGATACCCGTGACAACAACGAGTTGGTCCCGTGGAATTTCAACTTCAACGTTTTGTAGGTTATTTTCTCGCGCGCCTTTAACGGCAACAGACTGTCTCATGCATGCCTCCTATTTTTTAAATTATTGAGTTGAGAAATTTACCGCGGTTGAACTGATCGTAAGCAATTCTAATTCGTTGTCATTTGGTAGGCGACATCCACTTCGACTGCAGCATTGTACAAATCCGAATCCAACGTTACGAGCGGTAAGTCAAGGTGCATAGCGAGCTCCAGATAATTTGCATCATAAGTTGTCAATCCATGCTTCTCTGCTAACCCACAAACTGTCTTCATTGTATTTCCTTGTGTTGCTGCAGCAGTATCAATTGTAACAGGAAGTATCGCTACCACATCAAGATATTGCGATAAAACTTCTCTGCTTATACGCTTTCGTCGGTAAGCCATGAGCAGTGCATTACTAACTTCCTGATAAAATAATGACGGAACGACTGCCAAAGTTATACCGCGCTGCAAGTCTTCCAAAATTAACTGTGCCTGTTCTTCAATCTCATCAGGTAGAAGACCTGCTATTAAAAATGAGCAATCAACGACCATCATCTGCGGCCTTCGTTCTTCCAATCCGTCACCTCACGCCCTGTCCCAATAGGGAACTTTGCGCGTAACTCAATTAATTGGCTGTAAGCGTCATTCACCTCAGCTTGCCCGATTTCACGAGGCGGAACCATTACCGCTACAACTTTACCTCTATTGGTTATAGAAAAACTTTCTCCATTTTCAACGCGCTTGAGAAGCCTTGATAAATGCGTTTTTGCTTCATGCACACCTATCTCAGTCATTTGATTGATACTCCTTTCTGAAAAAATATGGAAATCTGTCCTATAGGAACGGATTATGTGCATCGAAATAATATGCGGGTTCCTCTACGGAAGTTTGGCTGTCTTTTGTCAAACGGATCGGTGCTGAAAACTGTTCAATAATCCCTTTCTGTGCGAGCCACTCACACGCCAACTCAAAGGCGAGTTGACGGCTGCCGAAGTGTGTATAGATATCGGTTATCGTGCGTTCCTCACCTGATTCCTCAAGAAAATTTAGCAACGGCTTGAAGAGTGTCTGTAGATTATCCTCTAAATACGCATCAATCCGTTCAAGGGCATCGCGGAGCAGTGTCTCGTCTTTCTGCTTGTCTATGAGATCCGTGAAAATGGCGTTGAAAAAGGACGGGTTGTGTGCAAGTGCTTGATAAATCACCTTGCGTCTCGGCGTTTCGCCGTGCAAGAGGACTTCAATACGAGCCAATTCCCGGACAGCATACGTCAGGTAGAGAAACGTGTAATCCATATCTTGCTTGAGATGGAACCATTTTTCGGCTTTGGCGAGGATGGCTGTCACCATGGCTGTGGCGTTAAGGAGTTGAGAGTGTTTATCCCGTTCACCGACCTGCAGACAGGATGGATCACCGACAGGAACATTTGCCTTACCCTCTACAGAGAAAAGACTGTCCTTGGAAAAAAGGACACGGCTTTCGGCGAGAATTGAATGGAGCGCACTACCTTGTAGCGTCCCTTCCAACAACTTTCTATAATTGCTGCGGGTGTAGAGTTGAACCCGGAACGGAATCCCGTCCTCGATTAACTGATATTCCTTCTGCTTGAATCTTGTCCCATCTCTCAGGATGAGTGTGATGTGAGGCGTCGTTTTCTCCCAGACGTTGTCTGCGGCGAGGTTACTGGTGAGAATCGCAGCGAGGATGTACATGTCCTCTCTGAGTGTGTCCGTTAAATTGTCTAATGCAGTGTGAATCTGTGTGTGGATGTCCTCCGAATCGCGAGTATGAGGAAACACCCCAGCAAAAACACTCGCGCCTACAGTGTCATCGTAATAGTAGGCGGGTTCTTCCACGGAGATCTGGCTTTTCACTGTGAGTTTTATCGGCATCGCGACTTGTCTGATAATGCCTTTCCACGCCAGCCATTGACAGACGAAATCTAAGGATTCGTCATCAAATTCGGGAACACCTTCACTGTTGACATGCAAACCGCGTCCGAGGTCTGCGTTCAATTCGGTATTTGTGCGTGGTGCTTTCTGCTCAATGAGATAATCAAGAATGGGTTGGAAGATAAACTGTTGCTCATCAAGATAGGTGTTAATTGCATCCAGTGTGTCCTGAATGACGGTCTCGTTTTTCTCACAGTTGATTAAGTCTGTATAGACCCGGTTAAAGAAATCTGGGTTGTAACGGAGTGCGGGTTGAATTACCTCACGTGCAGGAATTTCATTGTTCAAAAGCACCTCTAACCGTGCCAATCCTTGCACGACATTCAGAAGTGATAGGAAACAGGTGAGGCAATCTTTGTTGACGTAAAACTGCTTTTCAGCATAGACAAGGCTCGGCAACGTGCTGGCAATGACGTTGAGCAGCCGGAACTGTTTATCACGTTCACCGATGTTGTCGAGGTTTGCGTTTTTATCATACCACTCTTGGATAGTGGCATCGTGAGAAAAGAGGAGCGTGCTGTGCGAGAAATAGGAGTGCATGAAGGACCCCTGCTGCGCACTCTCTATTGCCTGCTTAAAAGCATTCCGTGGGGATATGTTGGCGTGGATATTTACACCGTTTTCAACAAGCGAAAAGAAAGATTGCGTCGGACGAATTGCGTCTCTGCCGATGAGTTCCACATCGAGATCCGATTTTTCCCATACTTGGGCATAAGAGAAACTGCCTGCGACGATAGCGGCGAGGATGTATGGATCCTTCTGAACCTTTTCGACAAGCAGCTCCACGGCTTCTCGGTACTGTTCTTCGATAACGTCTTGGGATTGCATGGGGTTCTCCTACAGTGAATCGGACGGTAGTTTCAGATGCTCACGAATGGCGTGACGCACCTGATCGCAGATCTGCAGGGCATGTGCAGCATTGTCCACTGTCGCTGAATCTCCGGGATAGCGCGTCGCCACTGCGTGTTTAGAAATTTCCGAAAAGTCTGGCTCCCACACCTGCCACAGAGGGACAGTTGGAACGATTAACGCCAACAATTCCTTTAAATCGTGCGATCTCGGAATCGGGATGTTTGCCTCTTGAAGCCATGCCTTGAGATATTTTTCAATGCACTGTTGGATATGGAAACATATAATATCATAATCTGGTATGGGTGCCTGCTGAAGCCACTCAACCGCAGCATAATCTTTTTCAGCTTTTTGCATCCATTCCAGCGTCAACGGGTTCATAGCAGTTTCTTCCTTTTCTGGGGTCTCCATAAAAAAATTAGCGACTTCATAAAGGACTTCGCCCTTTTCAGTGATCTCGCGAAGGAACCCGTCATTATGGGAAAGGCGATATGCGATATCTTCAGGTGAACGCACCAGCAGATCTATGCTGAAGCGGCAGGGATTACGTTGTGAGGTTTCCACAGTCCGTCGGTGCCGTTCTGATCTGGCTGTTGGCACGACCACCAGCAGATCCACATCCGAATTCTCG
Organism: Candidatus Poribacteria bacterium; assembly: GCA_021295715.1. Lineage (NCBI taxonomy): Bacteria > Candidatus Poribacteria > Candidatus Poribacteria bacterium. The sequence goes on from JAGWBV010000085.1 coordinate 29,613, forward strand.
GTCGGTGTCCCGTAGGCATAGGAACCGAAGAGGATAACTTGTAGTGGTGCGAATTCACGGACGATGTCGTCACAAGCGGCTTGAATCTCTCGTTTGTCAATCATGCGCGTCACCGTTAAAGTGAAAGGGAAATCCGAATTCTGATTAAAAAAACAGGAATTTTCTATTAGTAATTATACTATAAGTCTGTTAAGAATGCAAGTCAATTTCATGGAAAAAATGGGGGTATTTAGTTTTCAGCAATCAACAGTCAGCAACACTGTTTTTTCTGTGGTGGTTCATGAAAGCCAGGGAATGTGTTGATTTTTCAGGTAAGGCGTGAGGTATTCTTGGAGGCGGAGGCGGGCATTTTGAAGATGTGTTTTAATCGTGCCTTCCGATCAGTTCAGATGGGTAACAATCTGTTTTATGGGCAGGTCCTGGGCATAGTAGAGGAGAAACACCTATCTGCGTGCCCGTGTGACATGAAAGTCAAGAAGAATGAGATTTGGACGAAATAAGGGCTGAGGTTTCTCTAAAACTGTTATTGAGGGGACCAAGTGCGAAGCCCTTGAAAATCAAAATGAAAAGGAATGACTTGCGCGCCAACTTCGCTAAAGACTCGCTTTGCATCGTGGATGCGATCTGGTTCACAGTGAAACACTAAGCACCCACCGCCACCGGCACCACACACTTTTCCACCACTACACCCATTTGCTTTCGCAATGTTGAACAACTCATCGATGCGCTCGGTGTTTATCGAGGGATGTAACTGTTTTTGGAAACACCAGTTCTCATCAAGCAGTTGACCGAAGTCAGAGAGATTGCGAGTCTGAAACATCTGTTTCATCTCATTGGCAATCCGACGAAGTGCTTTCAGGGCATCATGCGTCCCTCGATTTCCTGCTTGATATGCGTCAACGACATTCCGAAGAATATCGCCTGAAAAATGCGACTCCCCTGTGTAGACCAGGAGTAGAGAACTCTGCAGTTCTTTGAGAGCTTCCTCGGTCAGTTCGATTGGCGTTGCCTTAACCGATTCACCACTACATCGCAAGAAATTTATCCCACCGAGTAGGCTGGCGTAGTGATCCTGTTTCCCGCACGGAATTCCGGTCTCCTGTTCAATGACGGCGGCACGGTCAACAATTTGGTGTCGCAGCAATCTTTTTTGCGTGAAAATCGAGAGCAAACTCGCAAGAGCGATTCCCAGGGCACCGGATGCCCCCAGACCACTTCCCTTTGGCACATCGCTCCACGTCACAAGATGGCAGCCTCTATTAGGACGCAAACGAGATAGAACCGCTTGCGGTAGATTCAATCCGTGCAGCGATGCCGAAACGCCTACCGGATGAAAGAACTCTTTGAGATCCACGGCGTAGAGGCTGACACACGAGTCAGGCACGGGGGTGAGACACACATAAACGTGTAAATCAATCGCAGCGTTGACCACTCCCCCTTCATTCTCCCGGGCGAACGGGATTAAGTCTGTCCATCCGCCAGCAAGGTCAATGCGCGTTGGTGCGCGCACATAAAGCGGCACGCGTTGGAATAGAGCCGTCATTGCGCTCTCGTGTTCAGCAGCTGGAGGTTTCCATTGATTTCCCTGAGCATCTTGTCTGTTATGAAGCAAAGTTGAACGCATCTTGTCTGAGGCTCCTGTAAATAACGTAATACATCCGATGCTTAGACGTCTAAAACCGTGCAATTCCAAAGAAACTCGATCGAGGCGTATTCTCCAACTTTTTGCATCAGTGCCGTGTGTGTCTCACGCCATAGTTTCGCTGTGCTTTGCAGATGGACCTCTCTATTTTCCCAGAGTTCTGAAATACAATAACCGGCTCTATCTTGGTAAGTATCCAACAGTTCCACCTCCAAGCACCCGGGTGCGTTTCGTAGAACAGGGAGCCACTGTGTCTGGATAAATTTCTTCAAATCCTTCTTTTTCTTTTTTTCCCGCAGTGTGAGAATATAAAAGACTCTTGCTTTCGCCACGCTATAACTCCTTTGTCATTTTTGATGTTTCCGGTATTCCCCGGAATGGGCAATCTTCTACTGAGGTTTGTTGATAAGAAAGGCAGGCTTACTGAAAAAACGTAAAGAACGGGCCTCGACACAAAAGCGTCAAGATAACACCCAAACAGATCACAGGTGCGAACCGTAAAGAGTGCTGGATGCGGATCTTGTTCTCAAAATCCTCAAACTCGCCATCTGCTGCCAATTGTTTCAATTCCGCCGCCTTCTCTTTTGACACGCCCCCAGGCAACGTCCCTAGGACAATGTTTGAATTCAGCACATTTGGGAGTGCGAACCCTTGCTTACTGTAGCTAACTTCCCCGTCATCGCCTTTGCTTCTAACAATCTGTTCAGCCGGCACCATTCCTTCTTTCAAATCAGAGAGGTCTATCTCGCGATCTAACACGATGTTGTCGAGATTCTCAATGAAATGCTTCCCAAAGAAAAATACGGCAAGATACAGAAGGTATATCTTCAAGAGTGGGGTGTAAGCCTCCGACCAAGCCTTCAGCGTCCAAGGGGTTGTGATCACCATTAACTCAATCAGCACGACACAAACAACATAGTTACGAACCCTCTCCAGCCCGAATTTCTTTACAAAGTAACTGAGGGTAAGATACAGAGAAAATATAACCAAGAGTTGATGCCACAGTCCAAGTTCAACCCCTAACCATCCCAGCGAGAGCATAACAAACTGTCGCAACCCGAGTAGAAAAATGAGGCTGAATATCCGCTCGAACATCTGTTTACGGAAGTCTTCTTGTCGGAAGATTGACATAAACGCCTGCCATTTCTGTCGGACATCCGTTTTCAGGCAGAGGTACGTAACAAGGATCATGCAATACGGCACGAAAATATTGATAATGAGGGTTGTCGGCGTATATTGCGCGAATGCAGTGGCTTCGGCAAACAATCCCGCTGGCATCAGCAGGGAGGCACCCCAAACGAGTTTGGCATCTCCAGCGGCGAAAATACCGAACCAATAGAGTGCCAGAACGATTAAAAAACCGCCAACAATCGTAAAGATACTGTTTAAAAGGGCACTGTTCCCTGACAAAACAGAGATGACTTGACTGAGAATGCCAGCGTAGATGAGCCCGTAGCTGCAAAAATTCTTGATTTTTCTTTCTCGCAAGTCTGTATAGGTCGCATAGCAGCAGAAAAGCAGAAGAAGAGCGATGAACAAATTCTGGTAGTTTAGCATTTCCAATTCCTCAAGGTTGGCCCTCGCGTCCCATTTTCAAGGTACCCCAATACGTTGGGAGTTTGCCGTTTGCTTCAACAGTACGAAAGCCCATCCCAAATACCATTACACTGGTAAAATGTTGCCTGTTTTCTCCGATCCCACCGAAGACATAAATGTTGCCGTTGACTACCGCTGCGCCAAAAGGAATAAAAGGTGTTGGCATCGGTGGAATATCACTCCATTCCTCTGTCTCTGGATTATAGGTATCCACAGTTGCCATATATTGAGGAACCCTGTTTTGCCAAATGGTCAAGAACAACCGTCGAGAATGATAGCCTCAGGTCTGGCATCTCATGCTTCTGTCTCCAGCGGTTGATTTTTGGATCATATTCCTCAATGATCTTTAAAAATGGGCCTCCAGGACCCACTTGCGGCCACCCACGTCCACCGACAGCATAAATGTGATTTTTGACAACTCCCACACCAAACCCCTCACGTTTCGTCGGCATCTTCGTGCGCTTTGCCCATGTATCGGTCGCAGGATCGTAGACTTTCACAAGATCAACGCGTCCTGGTTCCTCAGGTTTTCTATCCTGAGGGAGCACATACCCGCCAATGGCATAGATTTTGCCAGCAACCACACCCACGCCGAACTGTCTACGCGGAACCGGCATATCCTGTTTTCTCTCCCATGTGTCGGTTTGTGGGTTGTAAACTTCAACAGCTACCGAGGTTTTGATATTCACGATGCGTCTGTCTATTCCACTATGATCCCCGATGACGTAGATTTTATTATCAACAACTGCTGTTGCAGGTGCTGCGCGGGAGGTTGGCATATCCGCGACTCTCCGCCATGTGTTGGTTTTCGGATCATACACTTCAACAGTTGACAGTCCAAAGGGATCCCGCCTATTTTCAAAGAGGGTGCCGCCGATGAGATAAATCTTATCACAGACCACAGCAGGCACGAATCTCGCTCTCTCTGTTGGCAGTTCGGGGATGACTCGCCACTCGTTTGCATCAGCATCTTCCATTGCAAAATGGAAAAAACGACGACAGCCAATCCAACTATGATCCATTGTAAAGACCGAAGTATTTTCAACAACATCGATTCATCCCTCTAATACAAATCAAAGGTCAAGGATGTGCAGAAAAAGCGAAAAGCAGCACTTTTCTAAGCTCCTTCTGCACAAAATCTACCCTTAAGATTTCTCCTGAGGGTCGGTTATTGTCTCTGTGGAAAAACTTGCGAAAACCAAACTTTCTCCGAATTGTGCCTCTAAGACACAATCCGGTCAGTTTGTTTTACCGCATCTACCTATGCAAGACAACTGTCTTTTATATAGGAACACAGAAATAGGACACAACACCGTTGTCAACATGGGAGCGACAATCCTCCTTACCCTTTACACAATGAGTGTGATTGTTGTTCTCACCACACATATACTCATTATCCTCATCGCCATGATGAGCCTCTGCGGTATCAGGCTCAAGCATCAATGAAGCGAAGATCGCTCCTGTTGCTACTGTTCCAGCGACTAAAGCGTTCTTATGCGCAACATGCCCATCTTCTTTGACGAAGAAGTCACTGAGACGTTGCTTCGTGAGTTGGACTACGTGTGTCTGCATGTGATTTCACCTCCTTTCATTTATTGGATAAACTTACCAAACTGGTGTTCATGCGGTGCGCCGTTGAGAACATAGAAAAGCCTAAGGATAAACCTTAAGGGACAGATGCAACATTCAGCGACAGCGGTCCGCAATTCCATGATTTGGTGAGACCTTATATGGCAATATTAGGGGTCTAAAAGGGTTCTACTGCGCATGACCCCAAGTTCAGACGAGATTTTCTAAGATTTTTTCGGCACGTTTCGGTTCTTTACAGATGGACTGAAGGACGATTTTAACCGCCATCGGTGTGTGTTCCTCCAGAAGGGTCATCGCAATTGCTTGCTCCATGTCAACCGACGTTGGAACCTTTGATAGCACGAATGCTTCTGACTCAATTTCACCGCATACCGGATTGTAATGTTTCCGAAAAAGCAGGCGATGTTTCGCAGGTTTGGGCTGGTACATCTTACGATTCTGAAGATCTGCAAATAAGCAGAGAATTCGCTGGATTGTCTTTTCCCATGTATAAGTTGAAATCGCCTTTAATCCGGCTTGCACCAAATCCTTCTGTTCGTTAGGATTTCCGAGCAGAAATCTGAGTTCTTGAGATATTGATTCAACCGGCACATCGACCGGGTCGAAAAGAGTTGGTGAAATCTGAATAAACCGACACGCACCTGAAATCTCTTCAGGCTCGGCATATCCCCAAACAACCGTTGGAACGCCACACGCAACTATCTCAAGTAGAAGTAGCGGCGATGATCCAAGAATCGTCGGAAACACCAATGCGTCTAAAGCATTAAAGATAAAAGGACTCGCCTCCTTGTCCTGCAGAGACGCAATATTAAAAAAGTTAACACACCCATCCCCCGTGAAATTGTCCTCCAGGGCGGAATGGATGACCAAATAGTTGAAATCTGGGTTTGCCAATCGCAGTTTTCGCAAGAAGCGAAACGTTTCGTGCGGAGGCAGCCCTGACACGACCCCTACCAACGGTTTTTGCGAAATCGCTGCATTCCCGAGTGCCTGAGACAATTGCTGCTTACACTTCATTTTATCCATCGGTCTGAAAACAGATGTATCGACACCATAGGGAACATGCTGAAAGACACGCATATCGGGAACGAAATCTGAAAAGAAAGTCTGCGTCCAAGAAACATCGCATGCAAAGGCATCAAAGTTTCTCAACGCCGTACATCTCTCAAGCACGGTGTTGCGTGCTTCATGACGCCTCAAAGTCTCGTTGGACAAGCGGAGTATGGCTGGAACCGTGTTAAATTTCAGGAAACCTTGTTCTCCTACGGTGAGTGGAGCCAAAGCGAGGACACCGTCGCAGTCCTTCGGAATAAACTTTGCTGGCGAAAACGAGCGGTCACTTTTAAAGAAAATCGGTTGAACACCTTCAACCCGCAAGCCGTCTTTAATCTCCTGACGGTTGTTGTCCGTCTCAGATAAAGGTAGATAAAGGTCGGCATGATTTGCCAGCGTCGTTAGCAGATGATGATTCGCCGCATTCTGTAGGAAAGAGGTTGTCTTTCTGTTTTCCAAAATGCCCGCTGTCAGAAAAATTTTCGGTCGCCCACCACACGGAGAGGGTTCGATTTCAGGTTGATCCGGCGAAAACAGAACCCCGATTTCCGAAAGTTTAGAAAGAAAAGCGAGTGCCTCAAAAATCACAGAACGGGAACCATGTTTGTCAGCGAGCGTGTCAATAATGACATCCGTCTCCGAAACGCTACAAGCATTTAGGATATCGCAAACAACTTCATTCACTGGAATAACAACACCCGCATCGAGATCGGCAACGAATTGCTCGCCATCGCGTTTGAAATGATGAAGATTATGCAAATTGCAAGGAAATTCGATCATCGTTTTACTTCCTCTATCCGTTTACGGCTTCCTGAAAACCAAAAACCTTTTCGAGAATCGTTTCAGTTCTCTCCTGACCATATAAATGATGTAGCACGGCTTCAACTTCATGTCGACTGTGTTTTCTAAGCAGGGCCAATGACAAACCTTCCTCAATGGAGTGGGCATAGCGGTCTTTCATCAGGGGTCTTTCCTTTTCGAGAGTGATATTGCTCAATATTGCTTGGCGTTCAATCTGTCTTCGCCGATTATTCAGATAAGGGGCGAAAGAGATAGCGAAGTGCCGTTTATGTCGGTCCTCCAACTGCTGGGTTTGTTTCAGTCTCCTGAACAACGCAATGAGATTCTGTGCGGTTTTATCCCATGTAAAAGTCAGTGCTCTCTCCCGCGCCTTTTGTCCCAATGCCAATCGTGCCCTCTCATCGGTGAGGAGACTATTGACGGCATCCGCCATTGCACTTGGTGAAACCGTCCCAGCGAAACTGCCAATTTCATTGTCATACGCTTGTGCCGGCACAACAAGTCCCGCATCGCCGACAACCTCAGGAAGTCCATCAAGACGTGGCACAACCGGGGGGACCCCACAAGCCATCGTTTCTAAGAGCGCGAGCCCAAATGTTTCTTCACCGACCATTGATGGGAAACAGTAAACATCAAAAGCATTTAAAAATCGGACAAGTTGGTCTCTGGGTTGCTGTGGTGCACAAATCAGATTCGGTGGCAGTTGCTGATGTCCGTAGATATTGAGCGTTGGCGCGGTCAGCAGAAAACACGCATGTGGCAGGAGTTTTGCAATTTTTATGTAAATTCCTGCCCCTTTTTCAGGTTGAAATCTTGAGAAGAAACCGACAACCGGCGAATAAGCAATTTGAGGGGCATTGAGCATCCTCGCCATTTCATTTTTAGCCTGCTGTTTGTCCAATGGATAAAATTTGTTAGGGTCAACTCCCAATGATACGGTCTGAAAAACGTCCTTGTTAGAGACAAATCGACCATACAGATCACTCACTGAGTTTGTTGGCACCAGAAAAGCATCAAAAGGACGCATCGCCGTGTACCAGAGCAATCCTGCATTAATGACATCGCCATTGTGCCCCCTTGCGGAATAGATCGGAACAACAAAAGGTGCGTCAATATAACGTAAAAGTGGAAGGAACTGCGTGTCTTGGTGACTTCCTAACAGAACAGCATCGTAACTGCCCTGGATTAACTTTAGAAACGCAGATTTATCGTTTCTCTGGAATCTGATACCTTGGACATTCTCATTGAACTTTTCGTCGCGTTCACCTACTACGTCAAGAGAAGCATGTGCCTCCAGAGCTTTGACGAGATTGTGATGTGCCACCGACACCCCACCCGTTGCTTTTGTAATGTCTGCTGCATAGGGACCGTTCTGTAGGACAAGAATCTTCAATTTAGTTGTAGTCTCTGCCCCCTGTGAGGCGGTGTTCCTTTCGAGGTTTGAAAAGAGAACCCCACGCTGTTCCATTGTTGATAGTGTATTTAGTGCCTCAATGACTAAATCACGGTCATATTTTCTCTCAAGTCGTTCTATGATTTCCTCACTTGAAAAAGATGGGCATAGGTCCAGGATCTCCCAAGTGATGTTATCGATGCCCAATACAAGACATTGGCTCAGATCGGCGACATACAGACGGTTGCCCTGTCGGAATTTATGTAGATGTGTGGTCGGTTTCGGACATACGAACATTGTGCATTCCTCGCTAACGACAGGTTTCTTTTACCTTTCCACGCCAAAGGCTACCGTCAATAATCCGTCCATCAATGACCAAAGTCGGGGACCCTTTGATATTGAGTTCCTCCGTTCTTTGTATTTCCTTGACAAGTTCCAATGCCACCTTTTCCGATTCAACGGCTCGTGCGATCCTCTCTACATCCAGTCCAACGTCCTTCGCACAATTTACCCATGCCTCCTGAAGATGGTCGGCACGACAGAGCAGATAGTCAAAGAGTTTATCCGGATACAGTTCGGCGATAACCATTTGTCGCTTGTTCTCAATGAGTTCGGGTTCACCGTGCAGACTTGTAAACGCGACCTGTTCACTTGTCTCTTCCTCAGATGCCTCTTCTTTACCGACAATAAACCGCAGCTTAAAATCAATTGTATCCCCATACGTTTCAAAAAACGGCAGCAGTTCCTGTTCTGCTTGCACACCGTAGGGGCAATACGACATCACAAAGAGTTCAATCTCCGGTTTCATAGGTCCACGCATGCGCTGTTCAAGGATCTGCTTAAGGCTCAACTGCGTTCGGCTGTGATCAACTTCAGGCATCACCTGTTCGATAAGCTCATCAAACCCTGGAGAATGCTCAGGTGTATGACACGCCATACAAACTTTTTCAGGCACTTGCCCGCGAATATTCTCCTTCAGCGGTGTATAGGTGTGCTGCTTGCCCGGACCGTGGCAGGTTTCGCATCCGACATCCACAAGATGTGCACGTTCTGTGTTACCTATCTCGTAACCGCTCTCATACCCGGAGCCAGTGACGTGACAGGTGATGCATTCTGGATAATATTCCCTGCCAATTGTCCGTAAGGTGTTAAACGCTGTCGCATGGGAGGAGTGCGACCACTGGCTGAATTCTTTTTGATGGCATTCTTGGCATGCCTGAGAACCGATATAACTGTTGGTCTCGTCCTGTTCAAAAGGTTCCGAAGAAAACAAGCGATGACTCACAATCTGCAATTGATGGTCGGTAGCGACTTGATGATAGAAATCATCCAGGAGTTTTCTAACATCTGGATCGTCGGAGACCTGTTCGGTTAGGGCAATTTGCTGAACTTTGGAGGAAATACTTCCCACTCCATCGGTGAGCATCAACGCACCAAGCGTTTTCCCTTTGGCACTACAATATGCCAGCAAGACATCACCAACTTTTTCGGTTTCGCCTTCGGACGGACTCAAGATCGCTGAAAAACTCGGGTATTCCCGTGCCAACACCCTATTGACTTCTATAGGTGAATGGCTCAGTCCAACAACAAAATCAGATTGTGCTTGAACCTCAGAGAGAAGCGAATTGAACTTCTCAGACACAAACGCTACTTCCGCTGGGTCTTTAAGGTCCAATGTGACCATAGCGATTCGTTTCTCTCCAACCGTTTTTATTAAATACGAGTCAAAATCTTGAGTCAAATCCGAATCTAAAAATGGAAAAGATAGGTCAGCTCCCCGATTCTGAACAATTTCAGTCTCTGCCTCAAAGGGAAAGAGTGCATCATACCCCATCATTTTCATCGCCGTAAGGGTTGTTTGCACACGATGTTGGTCTCGGCTATGAACCTCACTTTCAGTTGAAAGGTTGTCCGATTCAAACGAGTGGGGTTTCATGCTTTGGGGTTGAGAAGGTTGGATGCCACCAAGATCTACCAACAACGGAGAGAATCCGGTTTCTCGGAGTCTCGGTAGCCCACCGGATTGCCCGATGAAGCAACCACACGGCTCCAGCTGTGCTTGCGTGTTGCCCGTGAAGAGTAGAAGGTGTGTGCTGTCTGGTGAAACCTGTTTCAGCTGATGGAGATAGTCCGTCAAAGGTGTCGCATGAATCTGAGAAGCGAACTGTTTTGTTTCTCTAATGTGTTGTAACCGTTTCGATTCGCTCCATTTCTGATAAGCAAA
>JAGWBV010000085.1:40158-47267 GCA_021295715.1 Candidatus Poribacteria bacterium
CACCAAATGGCGACTTTACGGTTGGCCTCGCAGAAACCACACGCCATCTCTCAGCAGCCGGCTCATACACTTCAACGGGAGCAGGGCGTCTATCACCCGCTTGCAAATCGGTACCTCCAATGAGATAGATTTTATCCGCAACAATGACACTCGAAAATACCCATCTCAGATTTGGCATGTCAGGTTTCTTCCGCCAGCGGTTGGTTTTGGGATGATACACTTCAATGGTAGTAAGCGCGGGACCCCCTTGACCATCCGGCGGCCACCCAGACCCACCGATGGCGTAAAGGGTGTCCCGAATAACCGCTGCCTTAACGCCATCGCGTCGTGTCGGCACTTTGACCATGTATCGGTGGCAGGATCATAGACTTCCACAAGATCGACGCGTCCTGGATCCTCAGGCTTCTTGTCCCTTGGATCAACATTCCCACCAATGGCATAGATTTTGCCAGCAACCACCCCGATGCCGAATGCCGCACGGCGACGGGACATGTCCTGTTTTCGGACCCATGTGTCGGTTTCCGGGTCGTACATCTCGACGACTTTCAGAGTTGTGAGATTCACATGACGGTTGTCTTTCCCCACCCTTCCTGCCAAGACATAGATCCTGCCAGCAACAACAGCCGCCTTAGCATCGGAACGGACAGTCGGCATATCTGTGAGTCTCTCCCACGTGTTGGTTTCTGGGTCATACACCTCCACCAGGGACATCCCAAAAGGGCCACGGCAAATACCAGGACCAGGATCACACCAAATCCCCCGCTCATGTTCAAAAAGCGTGCCACCGATGAGATAAATCTTACCATCTACCACAGCAGTCGCGAAGCTAGCTCGCTGCGTTGGGAGTTCGGAAATCACCCGCCACTCGTTCGCATCAGCATTTTCCATTACAAAATGAGAGAGCACCACAACAGCAAAACCGAAGTATTCTGGACATTATCGACACCTCCTTCTGAATACAAACCGAATGTCAAGAATGTGCGGAAAAAGCGAAAAACAGTGCCTTTCTCAACCTCTTCCGCACAAAATCTACCCTTAAGATTTCTCTTTAGAGTCTTGTATTTAATCTGTGGAAAAATTTGTGATAACGAATCTCGGTCCGAATTATGCCTTTAAGACACAATCAGGTTAGTTCGTTTACCGAATCCACCTGCTTAGGGACAGCCAACCTCTACGGACAGCCGACGTCTACAGGTCTGCAAAAATATTCCCATTTATTTGGCTCGTTGTTGTGATTACGCGAGCAACAAGCCTCCTCTTCCTTTGTACAATGAGTGTGACCGTTGTCATCACCACACATATACTCATCAGCATCACCTTGATGAGCCTCTGTGATATCAGGCGCGAGTAACATTGAAGCGAAGATCGCTCCTGTCGCCACCGTGCCAGCGACGAAGGCATTCTTATGCGCCACATGACCGTCTTCTTTGACGAAGAAGTCACTGAGACGCTGTTTCGTGAGTTCGACGACGTGAGTCTGCATGAGAATTTATCTCCTTTTTTGTAAGGTGCTTCACCTAAAAGTCTCACAAAATACATCCATCCTATGCTACAATTAGGTTAGCACTGTCAGAGTCAGGTTATGGCAGTGCTTTCCGCGCCGATCGGTGTTTCTACCCCCTTCGGCGCACTTCTGAAAAAATATCGAAGACTGCCATTACAAAAACGATTTCGTCTGAAAAAACGAAATTGTCAACAACGGTGAGTTCGGTATAAAAATTAATACATTCGCGCCGAAACTCACGTTAGACTATAGTAGCAAGTTCCGTGCCAATCCCTTTCATAAAACACGCGATCTCTGTCGAACACACTGAAATTGAGAGAGCAGTATCTCCTCGGTTTACCAAAAACTTTCCCTGAAGAAATGGAACCCTCTCCTTATTTTCAAATTCCCTTGTTATCCCTCGAATCCAGCCCTATTTCAAACCGCGTCCCTTTGACGCAGTGCGTCCTATTGACGCACATAATCGCGTCATTCTGGCTAAGTTCCCATACTCGCGCGTTGGACTGAAGTGCCGTAGTGCTACAAACTCAGAAAACTGTTGATACCTTTAACCCTACGTTAACAGGTCTGTGTTTTTTTAACAAGGAAAAACGAAAAGTCCTCTATCCTCAAGAATCAACATCACCTAAATATTAATATTTTGTAGCGTATCCTATTAGGTTGCACACTCTTATGCACAAACTAACGGTTTATGCTACATAGTGGCAACTCGCGTTAAATATTATATTTTTTCAATTTCCTTTGCAACGTGCGTCTGCCGATTCCTAACACTTTCGCAGCTTCCGTCCGGTTCCCGTCAAGCCATGCTAACGTTTCACGGACGAACGCTTCTTCCATATCTTCAAGCGTCGCACCGAGCGGAACACCCACGCTCTGCTCGTTTTCAGGTGGAGAAATAGTTTCGGAGACATTCATCGATTGCTTTTGGTAGGTCCGGAAATTTTTTCGTAGATGCATTGGGCGGAGAACGCCCTCTTTCGCCAGAGAAATCCCTCTCTCAATGACGTTCTCCAATTCCCGCACATTTCCAGGCCAAGGATAGGCTTTGAGGAGAGCCAATGTACTCGCCGCCACTTGCAGAACCCCCAGTTTACCGACTTCACAATGTTTTTCAAGAAAGTGGACTACCAATACCTCAATATCCTCCCGCCGCTCTGACAATGGAGGTAGCACTATAGGGGCAACATCCAACCGATAATAGAGGTCTCCACGAAACGTTCCATCTCTAACGGCTTGTGCGAGATTTCTGTTGGTCGCCGTTACGATTCGGACATCCACCGGAATAGACCTTTCGCCACCGATGCGTTCAATCTGGTTATCCTCAATCGCACGTAGCAACTTCGGTTGCCCGGAAAGCGGCATCTCCCCGATTTCATCAAGGAAGAGTGTCCCTTTGTGTGCCCTTTCAAAGCTACCGATACGCCGTGCCTCGGCACTCGTAAACGCCCCTTTCTCATGTCCAAACAACTCATTCTCCAACAAGGTCGCAGGTATCGCCGCGTAGTTAACAGAAACCAGTTCTCCCGATCTACCGCTGTTTTTGTGCAGTGCACGGGCGACCAACTCTTTACCAGTCCCAGTTTCGCCAGAAATGAGGACTTTCATTGATGTCGATGCGAAGTGCTCAATTTGTTGCAGGACTTCAAAAATCTGCGGACTGTTGCCGATGATTTCACTGTAATCGCCACGTAATGTATTTCTTGACACTATAATTTGGGGCCTCCATATCAACGGGTTACTGATTCAAGAAGACAGCATAATTGCTGTGTATCGAGTTGACGTTCTTAAAGACCTGTTTTTTGATCGCATTTCGTGCATAAATGTCATAAAAACGAAAAAGATTGCATTTTTATGGAGAAATGCTTGAGAGATATCCTGTTTCCCGTCTGGGTGACACTGATCGTGCTTAAGCATCTACGCGATAAAAGCGATGTGGTATTGGAACGTATCTGTCCAAAGATACCCCATTGTCCAAACCTTAGTATATGGTAGATTTTAGAATTACTTTGACACTCTAAAGAGGCGAGGTTAGAAACCTCGCCAGCGGAAAAGGGTCGTTGTTTCTTTAAGATGTCTATGTATTTTTATAGTAGATCCCGTAATTAGTTATACACTTTTATAATATCATCAATAGAAGTCTCAGCGTTGTATTGACGTATCCGCTTGATGTTGGCGAAATCCTTCTCAATCGGATTCAACTCCGGGGAATAGGGCGATAAAAACAATAAACTCGCACCAGAAGCCCGGATCAATGCCGCTGTCTCTGAACCTTTATGGAACGACGCATTATCCATAATTACAACGTGGTTATCATCAAGCAATGGACATAGGACCTCCGAAAGCCACGTGTTGAAAGCCATCGCATCACAACTGCCCTCGAAAAGCAGAGGTGCTGTGAAACAGCCATCAAGACGTGCGGCAATCAACGTCGTCGTCGTATACCGATGACTTCGCACTTTCGCTTCAACACGGACCCCTTTCAGGGCATAAGCATACCGACGGAAATCGGTTTCACTGAAACCACTTTCGTCAATATAAACGGGTGTTTTGCCATGGGTTTGTGTCGCTTCTTGAAGTGCCGAGAGATACTCTTGGCGTTTTACCGGACACTGTTCTTTGTAGGGCGTCGTCTTTTTTTTCGCGTGATATTGAGTTTTGATAACGCATAAAAGATGCCGTTGGTCGAAACACCGAAGTGTTTGGCACGTTCAGCGAGAGTCTTATCAGGAAAATCAGCGACATGTTGCCGAAGCACATCGTAATCAATGGAGCGGGGTCCCTTGGGGCCCGGTTTCTCAGAAGTTAAGGGATCTTCTGCTTCTAACCAGTTATAGATCGTCCTTCTTGATGTGCCGAAGGTGCGTTCAGCGGCGGCTTTACTGCCACCGTTAGCAACGAAATCAAGGACCCTTTTGCGTAAATCTGTTGAATATGCCATAATCATACGCAAAATGCCCCGGCTTCGCAAACCTCGGAGACCAAAGGCAAACCCGGACGTCCCAAAGGCAGCCAGAACCGCAAGAAAACCGATGTCGTTCTCAATGACACATTGAAACAGATCCAATCCATGCTCAAGACGGTATTAGCCACCATCAAGGGTTTCTTAGGGATCCAATACTTCGTGCTCGATGGATACTTCGGACACAATAATGCGCTACAGATGACACAACACTGTGGACTCCATATGGCACAAAAATATTGATAACAAGGGTTGTCGGCGTGTATTGCGCGTATGCCGCCGCTTCCGAAAACAACCCCGCGGGCATCAGCAGCGATGCTCCCCAAACGAGTTTGGCATCTCCAGCGGCGAAAATACCGAACCAATAGAGTGTTAGAACGATTAAAAAGCCCCCAACAACCGTAAAGATACTGTTGAAGAGGGCACTGTTCCCTGACCAAACAGCGATAACTTGACTGAGAATGCCAGCGTAGATAAGCCCGTAGCTGCAAAAATTCTTGATTTTTCTTTCTCGTAGGTCTGTATAGGCAGCATAGCAGCAGAAAAGCAGAAGAAGAGCGATGAACAAATTCTGGTAGTTGAGCATTTTTCAATTCCTTAAGGTTGGCTTTGGTGTTCCATTTTCAACGCCCCCCAGCGTGTGGAGAGCTTCCTGACCGCCTCAACCGCACGAAAGCCCATCCCGAATACCATTACATTGGTAAAACGCGCCTTGTTTTCTCCTTTACCCCCGAAGACATAGATTTTACCGTTGACCACCGCTGCGCTAAAAGGTATAAGGGGCATTGGCATCGGTGAAATATCACTCCATTCCTCTGTCTCTGGATTATAGGTATCCACAGTTGCCATATATTGAGGAACCCTGTTTTGCCAAATGAAGAACAACCGTCGAGAATGATAGCCTCAGGTCCGGCATCTCATTCTTCCATTCCCAGCGGTTGATTTTCGGATTATATTCCTCAATGACCTTTAAAAAGGGACCTCCGGGACCCACTTGCGGCCACCCACGTCCACCGATAGCATAAATATGATTGTTGACAACTCCCACACCGAAACCATCACGTCTCCTTTGCATCTTCGCCCGCTTCATCCATGTATCAGTGGCAGGATCGTAGGCTTCTACGAGGTCAATACGCCCAGGAGCCTCAGGCTCCTTATCCAAAGGGTGAACCCACCCGCCAATACTATAGATTTTACCGGCAACAGCACCGGCACCAAAATCCAAGCGGCCCCCGGACATTCCTTGCTTTCTCGTCCATGTATTATTCTGCGGGTCGTACGCCTCTACAATATCCAGAAATTTTAGGTTAATTAAACGATTGTCCATCCCATTATAGCCCCCACAAACATAGATTGTCCCGTTGACGACCGCTGTCTCAGCATTCGTGCGTGGCGTTGGCATATCTGCGACTCGCTCCCAAGTATTCGTTTTCGGATCATACACTTCAACAGTGGACAGTCCATAGGGACCGCGCCTATTTTCAAAGAGGGTGCCGCCGATAAGATAAATCTTATCACCGACCACAGCAGTCGAGAAATCCTCTCTATGTGTTGGAAGTTCAGAAATTACGTGCCATTTTTCTCCGGCAATGTTCTCTATGGTTACAAGGCATAAAACAATAACCATCAAAACCACAATGCATCGTAGACGCTGAAGTGCTTTGAACATTATTGATCCTCCTCATTAGGTCTCTGCCTGTCTACATCACTTGAAAATATGCTGCAGGCAGGGCATTGTCTGCAATCACAAACAGAATATCAGTAATATGCGGGAAAAGGAAGAAGTAGTATCTTCTCAGACTTCTCCCGCATTCAAGTGAGAGCTACTGACTCAGCATCCATCAGATGCAGAAGTAGTGCCAACCCCCGCATCCATCTTGGCTGGATATGCAATATTGCTCATCTTGGCACGTTATATTACCGCAAGGATAACCAGCCTCTGCAGTATCAGGCACGAGCATTAATGCAGCGAAAATCGCTCCTGTTGCCACCGTGCCGGCGACTAACGCGTTCTTATGCGCAACATGCCCATCTTCTTTGACGAAGAAGTCACTGAGACGCTGCTTCGTGAGTTCGACGACGTGGGTCTGCATTCGGTTTCACCTCCTTTCATTTATGGGATAAATTCACCAAAGTTATGTTCATGCGGTGCACCGCTGAGGACATAGAAAAACCTAAGGATAAACCTTAAGGAACAGATGCAACATTCAACGACATCGGTCCGCAATTCCATGATTTGGTAAGACCTTATATGGCAATATTAGGGGTCTAAAAGGATTCTGCTGTGTATGATCCCCAAGTTCAAACGAGATTTTCTAAGATTTTTTCTGTTTTCCAAAATGCCCGCTGTCAGAAAAATTTTCGGTCGCTCACCACACGGAGGGGATTCAATTTCAGGTTGATCCGGCGAAAACAGAACTCCGATTTCCGAAAGTTTAGAAAGAAAGGTGAGTGCTTCAAAAACCTCAGAACGGGAGCCATGTTTGTCGGCGAGCGTGTCAATGATGACATCCGTTTCCGAAACGCTACAAGCATTTAGGATGTCGCAAACAACTTCTTCAAACGAATGGGGTTTCATGCTTTGGGGTTGAGAAGGTTGGATGCCACCAAGATCTACCAACAACGGAGAGAATCCGGTTTCTCGGA
>JAGWBV010000086.1 GCA_021295715.1 Candidatus Poribacteria bacterium
TTGCGCGTGCGCGCTACGTCATCAAGTTTCTCAAGGTGCGCGATATTCCGTTCGTGATGCGTGTTCCGAGACATGTCGGTATTACGCTTGATGGAAGTCTGAAGAAACTTGATGACCTCCAAGCGGGATGGTATCCGCATATCCTTTATCAGACGCATGAGCAGATACCGCTGCAACTTCATATCATGACAGACGCGTCCTTCAAAGACCCGATGTATCTGATTTCAAATCGCCTCAGTGGACATCAGATACATCACTGCTATAAACGCCGCATGCAGATTGAACACGGATTCCGAGATATAAAGTCGTGCTTCGGATTTGGCGAACTCGTCTTGAAAAAACCGACACAGGTTTCCCGCCTTGATGTGCTTTGGTTGGCTGCCTGCCTCTCTTATGGATTGCTGTTTATTAGTTATGAGAAGGTCGCCTCTACACATTGGCAGAAGGCACATAATCGTAATCACAGAAAAAGTTTTTCTGTGATTACGATTATCAAAAACGTTCTCACGGACTTATGGAACCAACACTTTCTGCTCTCCTTTTTCACGCAGATACATCCGAGGGGGGATCCGCTTTCGGAGACCTTTGCCAACTGACTGGCTTTCTCACAGACAAACCCAACGGCATCAACGACAATCTACTCTCGAAAAAAAATGGGGGTAAGTGACCTCATCACGCTGTTTAAAGGAGTGCCAGCGTGATGAAATATTGGGTTCATTCTGGATTTTCTACACGAGATCTCAACAGGAAGGTCAAAGTTTTTTGGAGGATAGCGTTCTATTTTTTCCGTTCGGTCCGACCTAAGGGTAGATGCTTATGTCGAGCTCACGTTAAGGTTCACTTAAATCCTTTAGGACAAGGACATTGCGATCGACGCGGTTGAGAAACCGCGCCTACCGATCCAATTCTAAGTAAGTTGTGTCCTATTCAATCTCTCGGAAATCTGGCACTTCCATCGGTGCTCCACCGTTCGCAATGGATTGTTCCGAAACCAAACCCGGCACGGTGTAATCCATCGCCGTATAGACATCCATCGGTGGCGGTGTATCAGTAAGGATACTATCCACAAAATCCCGTACTTTAAAATACTCACCGAGATCACCAGCATTTTCAGCCTCAGCAGGCGGATTTTTCCAGCGTTCCGGTAGTAAATCTTCAAGTTGGGAGAGGGGTCTCCACTGTTCGCTTATACCGAACTCACTCAACCAAATTTTCGGTGCCGCGTTGAACCCACGTGAACTCTCATAGCATCCCTTTGTTCCTTGCAAACTGAAATACGAATTCGCGGGACGATTTGAGAGCATGTCAATTCGGATCTTGATTAACCCTCCACAATCCGTTTTACACATCATCATGACCGTATCTTCCATGGCGTGCTCAGGATCGGTGTTAACACCCGTTCCGAGACAACAGACACTCACAACGCGTCCATCAAACCACTGAAGCACTGGACCGAGGCTATGCGTCGCATAGTTGCACCACGCCACGTCGGATTCCCACTCTCGTCGTGATGAAGCGACTTAATATTGTGGAGGTATTCACCTTCTCCGAAATAGACATCACCGAACATGCCCGCCTCTACCATACTACGGATCAGAACATTCGGCTTGGCGTAGCACGTGTTTTCAGCCATCGTGTACTTGGCAGATGCTTTCCTGACTGCACGAACTAAGTCGTAACATTCTTCCAATTTGACAGCCGCGGTCACCTCACTGATGACGTGTTTTCCCGCCTCCAATGCCTCGATCGCTTGCGGTACGTGTAAATTCTCAGGTGTAGCGAGAACGACAAGATCGACAGCGTCCAGCATTGCTTGGTAATCTGTAAACTGTTGCGGAACATCAAACCGCTCAGCAACGCTTTGGAGTGTCTCTTCATTGATGTCACAAACCGCTGTAACGGTTGTTTCTGCTATCGCTCGAAACGGTTGAAAATAAGAACTCCCACGGTGTGCTCCAACAATCCCCACTTTCAGTTGATTCGCCATCAGGTTTCTCCTCCCACTTCAACGTAACTTCGCAAACTGAAATTTGCTCTACAAAAGACTATAGCCGTAGCATAACATATTGTGCGCAATTTATCAGCAAAATTTCCAGTCGTCTCAACTTCCACACTGCCCTACAGCAGACATTATCTTCACCATTTTAATTTGCAAGCATGGCACAGATTTGATATACTTAACACGGTTACTGGAGGATCGCTGATAAGGCTTCAAAGCACACCTCAGAACAGGGATATAACAACGAAAAACAACACGAGAGGGAAATTGAGCACAGCCCGTGTCTCAATATGGGCTTGCAAGCCACATTCTACATCAGACAATGAACAGTAAAACGCTCGATCATTTGCTTATCGCGATCACAGTGCTATTAGATTTCTGTTTCGTCGCCACCGCAATCGTCGTAGCATACTGGGTCCGATTTGAATCGGGTTGGACCCCTAAAGTCCTCGCCTTGCATAAAGGAGGCACCCCGCCTCTTGACGACTATTTTCGACTCATCCCACTGATGGCAATAATCTGGCTCATGACATTGAAAGCGTTAAAACTTTATCGTCCGGAAAGCAACGCGACGTTTTCGGCGTTCTGGACCCTCTGCAAAGCCGCTGGTATCTCGCTCATCGCCACGTTAGCCGCACTCTTTTTCATCTATCATCACGATGCTTATTCGCGTTGGGTTATGCTCTTAGCTACCGGTTTCAGTCTCGTCTGGTTGTTCTTGGGTCGATTGGTGCTCCACCGCTTTCGTCAATCAATTCACGCCCAAGGGGTCGGCGTAAATCGACTGGCAATTGTTGGGAACTCCGATACCCGCGTCGAAAAGCTTATCAACGTCCTGAACGCTAAATCGGATAGCGGTTACGAAGTGGTAGGGATAATCGATGAGATAGCCATCAGCAGTCAGCAGTCAGCAGTCAGTCAAGAGACTGGGATGGAAGACTGGCAGAAAGGAAGGATGGAAGGAAGGGGTACCGCCCACTCTTCCCCCCTTCCCCCCTTCCACCAAAATGCTGAAGATTTCCGACAGTCGAAGGTTTCCGATAGCCAATTGCAATGTCTCGGTACAAGTCAAGAAGTCCTTGAATTGGTGCGAAAACACCGACTTGATACGCTTTTCATCGTATCACCGACGGTGCCGAATGACACGATTTTGCAGATTCTCCACGCGTGCGAAGGGGTGCCAGTCCAAATCAATGTCCTGCCCGAACTCTCCGAATTTATCACGGACAGCAGAGATACCATTACCTTTTTTGATGATATACCGGTGCTACAATTAAGAGAGACACCGATGCAGGGCGGACGCGGCATCGTTAAACGCCTTATAGACATTGCTCTTAGCGCATCGGCGTTGATCGTGTTAAGCCCGTTCATGGTAATAATTGCGATCGCTATACGCTTGACTTCACCCGGCAGCGCGATTTTCCATCAGGAACGGGTCGGTAGAGGTGGAAAGCCGTTCCGTATCTACAAATTCCGCTCTATGCGCGTTGATGCTGAGAAAAAAGTTGGACATGTATGGGCAAAAAGCGATGATCCCCGGCAAACCGCACTTGGAAAATTCCTGAGACGCTGGAGTTTAGACGAACTGCCGCAATTCTTTAATGTTCTCAAGGGCGATATGAGCCTCGTCGGTCCCCGTCCAGAGATGTCCGGATTAATCGATACGTTCAGTGAATCGGTCCCACACTACCTCGCTCGGCAGCGCGTCAAATCTGGTATGACCGGGTGGGCACAAGTCAACGGTTTACGGGGCAATACCTCCCTTGAAGAGCGGATCTCTCATGACCGGTACTACATCGAAAACTGGTCTCTCGCCTTGGATATCAAGATCATTTTGAAAACACTCTGGGCAATTAAAAAGGGGTCGCGCTGAGATAGCAGTTAGCAATCGGCAGCCAGCAGTCGGTTAAGAGCGGTCTGTGCCAATGATACGCAACCGCTATACACGGGATCCGGGAACTATTTCAGTGAATCCTGCTATTCTTAAAAATACCGCCGCACAAAGGGCCATGCTCCGGCTTTATAATAACGGTGTCCACCCTCCCCGATAAAGAGTTCGCATCTATCCGCAACGCCAGCGACTGTGTAGATATTTTTCAAACGTTCATAAGCGAACTCGACGTGATCTATGGGGAAAATCCCGTCCCCTCGTCCTGCTATCGCACAAAACGGGCGCGGTGCGATTAAGCCTGCGACATCGTACATCTCTCCAAGTCGCATAACGCCTGGGACATAGTTGCATTCGCAATGATTAATCATGCCGATGCTCCCTTCAAACGTACAGAAATAGCAACTCGGCACTGCAACTGAAATTCGGGTTTCACATGCTGCGGCGAAAAGTGAGACGGTTCCACCGCCAGAGTTCCCAGTAATCGCGATGCGTTCGGCATCTATCGGTAAGTCCTCTATCGCCCAATCAATGAGGCGTGACATATCCCATACTCTCTCACCAATCGGGGTGCGTCCAACGAGTATACTATGAACCAACTGGTGTCGGCAGGAGTGCGTATTATTCGCTTCCTTATCGGCATCTGTGCGTGTTTCGCCAAACGCTCGCGTCGTCGGTGCAATGGCGATATAGCCTTCCTCAACGGCTGCCTGCCGGGCGATGTCGCGCTCACCTTCGAGCATGTGTTCTTCCTCTGCCTCTGTGTGTGCGATGCCAGCGTAGAGATGTGGATGGTTATGCCCATGCGGTGCGAGGATCAGTGGGACTTTGCCTTCAATGGTTTTCGGACGGAGTAGGTAAAACGGCAGTGGCACGGTCGGCTCTACCCACAGATACCAACTCTCTCGGAAATGATTATCCATATCCAAGACTTCGAGCTGTTCTGCTTTCGGGACGTATCCTTCCAGGTCGGATTCCATGTTGTTTAAGCCGAGGATATCTCGCAACTTGGGACGAAAATTGGCTTGCCATGATAACAATTCTTCCCGTGTGGTCGCCCGAAATTCAAACGCTCTCGGAACGGTATCGTATAAGTTTTTAAAATGCGTCGCGGCATCATACATTACGGTTCTCTCCTTGATTGGCTGTTGGTCGTCAGGTCGGGTTGCTACGCAACCCTTTCAGCAATCGGCAAGAGGGTCAAGTGGCAGTTTGAAGTTTGCGACTGCCAGACGCTCTACCGACGGCTGACCGCTTATGACTTGACAAGATGTTCAGCCGTGCTACAATGTTGGCGACTGTGCTTCCACATAAAGTATAAGACATAATAGAGGATACACCTCCGCCTGTCAATTCAATTTATCAGATTCCCAAGATCAGGTAGTTCTCCCGTAGGGAGGTAAATCCGCAGAAATTCGCAGAAACACCCAAGCAAATACTCAAGCAATACGCAGAAATACCCAGGCAAAAACACCCAGATTCCTGGGGAAGCCCTCAATCAAAAACACTCCCTCTTCTGTAGGAGCGATTTTCTGATAGCACCCGCAATGGAAAAACTGAGGAGATGTTATGTACCGAACATATCAGATGGCACGCGTCATTGAAGTCGCGTCTCTTATTCACAATGAACCACAGAAATGGACGCGCTCTCGGTTGGCGGAACGATTTGAAGTCAATATAGCAACCATCCAGCGCGATATTGATTTATTGCGTGAAATGGGTATCCAGATCGTTCCACGTGGTAAACGGGGATATGAGATGATCTCCGACTTTTTCCTCCCCGATCTTAACCTTGATTTTAAAGAGGCACTCGCGCTCATTACAGCGGCGAGTTTCTATCGTGCAGCGGAGGGAAAGCAAGGAGGTGAGGTCATGAATCGCGCAATTCATAAGATTACCTCCGTTTTGCCCAAGCAGGCACGCAACATCTTAAACCAGATCGCACCACAGATTGAAGTGCCACATCACCAGATGAGTGAGATTGACGAAACGCATCCGCATAAAGAGAGTCTATATGAAGCAATCCGAAAACGGTGCAGCGTCAACATAGAATACAATTCTTTTAGTAGCGGACAGAGGATTCACCATCGACTTTCACCCTATGCGGTGCTGTTTCGTAAACGTGCTTGGTATGTTATCGGGCGTTCCGAAACCTTCAATCAAGTTCTCACATTCCGTATCAACCGCATTAATTCTCTCTCCATGACGAACTTGAACTATGAGATCCCCGAAGATTTCTCTGTCCAGCGATACCTCGCGAAAAGTTGGGATGTCATGCTCGGACCGGATACGCGTGTTGTTATATTGTTTGCACGACGCATCGCTCCTCTGATTCGGGAAGTGAATTGGCATCCGACACAACAGATAAAAGAAATGCCTAATGGCGTGCTCCGCTTTGAAGTCACAGTCGCAGGTTGGCGCGAGATCGGTTGGTGGGTTCTCGGATGGGGGCATGAAGCGGCAGTTGTTGAACCGAAAGCGTTGCAGAAATGGGTCGATCGGACAGCGCAAGAAATGGTAAAGTTGTACGCCAATCAAAAACCAAATAAAAAAGCAGAACCTACATCCACCGCCGAGGGAGGGTTCAATTCTGCACAATAGCATTATGCCTCAAATTGCCACCCAAAAACAACATTATATTTAGGCCAGTGAGGCGACAGGTTTGGACCTTTCAGACTATCAAACCAAAGGTTTTTACATACTCAGGCACGATTTTGTCATTGACAGAAAGATTTAGTTGTGTTACCATAATAGCAGGGTACAAGAATCTCGACAGACGAGATTGAAAAATGGTTGCGTTATATTTCACCCTACCAAATCTATAATAAGAACCTCGATTGCGAGTATATTTCCTTAAATAGTTTTCAATTTAGTGTAAAGTTATTAGATCCCTGCAATTTTTTTGACAATCTTTGTGGTTTGTGGTATAATTATGAAAAGTTATGGTAGCGTTATAAAGAAATTTAGCGGAGGAGACAACATGAAAAACTTAGACCCATCTCTGGAAATTCAGAAATATTTTGAGGAAATAGATCAGAAAATGTCCTGTATTGATGATTTGCGTTATGCAATTGGTTGTCTGACAAATCGTTTGGAATCGATAGATGCAGATTTACTTGATTGTTACATGAGATTGGAGTTGGCAAAAGAAATTTGTTCTCGCGCACTGGCAGGTGAACCGATTGCTATTTGGGCTGAACTTCAGCGGTTCGGGCTTTAGAATTATGTAAAAAAAATCATCAGGCACAGGTTTGTGTCACTGATGATGTATTATACTTAAGTCAGTTTGAGTCGACAAGGAGGAACGATACATCATGGCAAAACAGAAGTCCGCAGATGAAATGTTGTTATTATCACTTGGTGTGGGCTCGGATACTGACGACATCTTCCGCACGTATATAGAGGAAATCGCAAATAGGAAGTTACGTGAGTATCAGGAAATTATTCAATGGGGGGCGAAAGCGGGACAGTCGCTCTATCTCCATATTCTCAACGGAATTTGTGTTCTGGAACGGTTACGCCCAATTTTGGATTTAGATGACCTTGAAGTCCAAGTGCTTTTCAGTGCTTTCAGCGTTCACGACCTGAATAAACTCAAGCAATTCCAGAACGAAAAGCGTTCATTTAACTATCTGGCAAACGCCAAAAATGTTAGTGCAGCTTTGAGGAACCTTGAGATAGAACGTTTTTTCCCTGAATGGCAAACTTATTTGAAGGATATAGAGGTACTAGTCCGCGCCCATTCACGATATCATAACACTTACGATGAAACACTTGATCTCAATTATGATCCGTATTCACTTGAGAAAGACAGACTTTTGGAGTATCTTGTCCCGATTATCCGAGCAATGGATGTGGTTGATCTTTCAAAGACACTTGAGGAATGTGATAAAAAGCAGAACTTCCTTAAAGAGATCAACAGCCTTTTTTATAACGTCAAGTATAAATTTGTCTACCATAAGGTAAGCGAACAGCGAGGTATTTTTACGAACTTAATCCACAACGAGATTGTGAAGTATTTGGAAACGGAAAAAGGCATATTACCTTTACTTTACTATCCTGATGGGGTTGCATATCTTGTGGACGAGAATCACGATGTCCACCTGACAACTGATGAAATTACAGCAATTGGCGACTTTATTTTAGATAACATCGAGTCGAAGACACGCGGAAAATTCAGCAAGTTTATTCAGAACAGTTCTGCCGGTATCAAAATAGATGAAAAGTGTCTTTTGCTTCGCTTATCATTTCAGGAAATTTGGAATGAAGTCCGGAACATCATTAGTGAAAAGAACTATGCCACTAATGTGGATGCGATGAATGATCGTTCTCGTGGGAGGCTACAAGAGGAACGTAGGAAGTTACTCGGTAGCAAACCAAGTAAAAAGAACCCTGATCCTGCAGCACAAGTTGCATTGATTGATGAGATTTTGGCTGAGGAGGTTTACTTACTTCCTCCGGACAATGTTGCTGTCAGGATTGGAGAATTAGTTCGCACATACTATATTTTTCTCAATAAGCATTTTTCATCAACTATTCCCGAGGCTTGGACCTACATCTATGATCTGCTTAAATTGCCGTTGGAGATTGAGGGCACTACCTTACGACCGCGATACACAGCTTTCAATGCGTTGTATGATCGGGGTTACATCATCGGACGTGATCTTTGTAATTCGGGTATGAGTTTTGATGAGGTCTATGAGTTAATTCTACAAGATGGATCAAGCCTTATGGAAACCCTGCAAACAGAAAGCGAATTTAGGGTTTTGAAAGATTACGTTCACAAGTACATTGATTTTGACTTTGCTGTTGGCAGAGACAAGGATTTTGCGACAAATCTGACCCGCTATGTTAAAGATAACCATGTTCAGTGTAGCACCTGCGGCTCAGAATTTGATACAACTCTCTGGATGAAACCAGATGTGCCGACGAATATCAAGGTGCAACAGTTTTCTAATCGACTTGAAGGTGGATCATCACGTGAGCCGAAACGCCGCGTCTGCAGTGTATGCCGAACCCAGTATATGCTTGACAAAATCTGTTACAATGTGACAAGCAGCACATCAACATTTTTTATCCATTTATATCCGCCATCGTTTTTCACTGATGGACTGATAAAAGCTCTTCGTGCAGCACAAAATAGATTTCGAGATCCAGATTTTCCATCCATATATATTAACACGTACAATGCCTTTCGCATCTATCGGGAAAGGGCACAGTTAGTGTTGCCAGTCTCTAAAACAAAAAGCAACGGGAATCCTATCCCAGAGTTTTCGGAAGCACTTGGTAACATTCTAACTATTCCTGTGAACACACCTGGGCAAAACAATCATACAGAGAACATTCTGTTTGCGATCAAGAATGCGTTACTCTATCAACGCTTTTTGGGATGTCGTGCAGTATTAACCGATTCGTCAATTCCACTTTTTTCTGCTGGCGAGTTTAGCTATTTTTTTATCGACCATATCCCATCTGCATTTCGCGGATGGTTGCCATGCAATGACCTTGACAGTAATATGACCAAGCAGGTATTTGATCAGTTAATCAACCTGCACAATATTCAGGTAAAGATTGGAAGTTTTGAGACAGACGATCTTGTACGGCTAATTCAAAGTTTGAACTATGATGCACTTGAACTTTACTACGTAACCCACAAAATGATTAAACGCGAACAAGCAGGAAATGAACCGCTGCAGTTCGCAACTGTCCGAGACACAGCACAGCTTATTGCTGATGTCGTGACAAAGAAAGGAGGAGACGCAATTATGCCTCACATTAAGGAACTCGCTCGTATTGCATGGAAGGGGCGATTAAAGGGTGAGAGTCTCAAGGATAATTCGCTCGCCAAACCACTTGATGTTGCACTTGACAGTTTTGAACGCTGGCAGGTAGAGCATGAGACTGAAGAAGAAGCGCGAGCGATCATGTCCAAAGAGGTCTCCCGGGCGATTGAACGCCTTGATCCGAAATTTTTCGGTGCGAAAAAATTGGAGAACATTTCGCAATTTGTTACAATTCTGTTTGATCAGATTTACAAAGAAGTTTATCAAAGTAACCTGCTTAATATGCTTGAAAATCGGAAACGTATTCGCGCCGGATATCTCTACTTCATTACAGAGATGATTCCGAGACGCGATAGAGAAAAAGAGGAACAACAGTCATGAGTATTCTGAATAACTATACCGACTTTATGGTTGAAAAATACGAAAACTTCCCCCAAAGCCGTTACTTAACACTCATTATTTTGCGTAAAGCGGAATCAGAGATGATATTCCGCACCGAGGGTTCTGGTGAGGGGTTGAGCCGTGATACTGTTCACGCTGGGCTTGATGACGGCGATCCTATTTCTCGCGTCACAATTAGCAAACGCAAACAGACTGCCGTTGAGCGTAGAATAGGTCGCGAACTTCTACGTCAACATAACTTGCTATTCTATGCCCCAGACACCAAAGGAGAACGCAAGGAAGAAGCAGGTAACATCTGCGCGTTGAACCGCAACAAACCTTGTGGCATCTGTGCGGACTGTATGATCTACGGTTACGCTGTCGGCGGCGGTGGTGCCCAAAAATCACGCGTCATTACAGATGATGCTTTCAGCATTCTGTCTTATCAGGCAGTTACGGCAAAGCGAACATTCAACGCGCTATATGATAATAACACCATGCGCGATCCTGTTACAAAAGAGGCATCCGCGAGCATTCAAGCGGACGAGTATGTCAAGCCAGAAACGCTGTTTATCGATATGCAGACTCTAAAAGACTTGACTGCAATTGAAATCCGCTATGTAATAGCGAATATGCTACGGAGTCGTCGTTACGGTGCTATTTCCTCAAGGCTTGGTAAGATGCGCAACACGCTTGTCGGTGCCATCTTCAGTGATTGTGAACTTTTTAGTAACCTGGAGTTGACACAAAGTGTTTACGCCCGTCTCGGACCAGAGAATAGAAAGTTCCCCCTTAAAGAAAAGCAAGTGAAATCAGAAGTTGTTGCAGCGGTAGAAAACTTATCGCACGCAGTTATCGGCAATCTTCAAATTCTCGGTGATACAGAAGTGGACGAGTTAGTTGATGAAATTCGGCATATATTTATATCACCTGATGAAGTAAAAAGGTTGTTGGATGATATCACTGAACTCTATTCGGGAGAGTGATCCTTATCCTGCACCGGAGGTATCTTATGCAGATTTATCGTTGCGAGTTTCAACTTATGGAAAACCTCTTTTTCGCCAGTCGCGAGGTAAACAACTTCTTCCAAACAGAGGCGGTCATCGGTAATTACGCGCTTGCATACGCGCTTGGCTTGTGCCGTGCTGGTTATCACAACGACGGTGAAATTACCTACGCCGAGGATTTGGAAAAACTCAACGAGGCAGGCATCTACGTTACACCGGGCACATTGACCGAGGAACCACGATTTACGGTGGTGCAATTTAACGCGCTCTCCGACTCGTATTGGTATCAGATGGAACAAAATGCGATCTCTGTTAATCGGGATCGCATTTTCAATCCGCGATTAAAAGCGCGAGCAACTAACTTTCCGCAGATTGGAAGATTCAAATTACTTTCTATAGGCAATAAGGGAATTTTCTACCTAACAAGTCGGGACGAGTTTAGAGTGCCGCGTTATATTCGCCTTGGTAAATTTATGAGCAAAGCGAAAATTTCTGCTTATAAACAACACTACCGTGAAAACCAGGCAGAAAACGTGCCTTACTGCAATTATCTGAATCCGAGCGATCTACCACCAGAAACACAGATCGGCATGTTTGACATGCTTAATATTCGTCCGACACCGTTGATTCGGCATGTGCAGTTATCTGGGGATTTTTATCAACTTGCAGATAAGGACAAAACACAGTTACCCGCGGGAATGCAGTTTTATACCGATTTTTAACTTCACTTGCTGTTATATCACAGACGACTACACCACAATGGAGTTATTACTATGCCAGAAAGAACAGTCACCCTGAAGGCAGGGTATGAAAAGGTTAATCCGACAAATGAATTCCAGTTGAAACATCCACCACTCTACCATCAGAAACGAACCTATGATGAACTCAGGGAAAACGATCTCGTCATTAACACCTACAACACGGGGACGGGGAAAACTCAAGCCTCCCTGCTTCGATTATTTGACCTAAAAGAAGACAATGATAACGTCCTATTCATCGCACCGACAAATGAACTGATCTGTCAACATGCAGATGATATCCGTGATTTTGTTAAGAAACATGAACTGAATTTTGAAGTTGCTGAAATCACTGGTGAGAAGCTTCGTGAATGGGAGAGCGTCTACGATCCGGGGTATAATGTTAGAAATCCAAGAAAATTACATGAAATTATCGAATATCCAAATTCGACAGAACAAAAGAAACTGATATTAGTTACAAATCCAGATATTTTTTATCTATGTTTCTATAGTCGCTACTCCAAAATGGATAGTGCAAACCTGTTTCGTGATTTTTTGGTCAAATTCAACTATATCGTCATTGACGAGTTTCACTATTACAATGCCAAACAACTCGCGAATTTCTTAATGTTTTTCATTTTCTCAAAAAAGTACGGTTACTTCAAAAAAGCAGGACGGAAAATCTGTCTACTTTCGGCAACACCCGATGACAAGTTGTTCAAATATCTTGACGAAATCGATCTAAAATACAAACTCGTCAGTCCTGACAATGAGCCTGCAGAAAGTGATAGTTATGAGAAGGTCCAGACACTTTCTGAAATTGAATTGACAATACATAGCAACAAAATACACGATTCACTCAAGGCACATCCTGAGTTGATTTTGGATTTGCTCAATTCAGAAAAGGAAGGTGCCATTATTAGCAGCTCTCTACGCACCATCACGGATATCAATCAGGGTCTGAAAAATGCAGGGCTGGAAGGAAAAATTGGATTGATTACAGGTGCAGTTGATCCTGCAGAACGTGATAAGGCAACGTCTTATCCACTTGTTCTCGCAACCCCGACGGTAGACATTGGTTACAACTTCAAAAAGGAAGAAAAATTACGGCAAAATATTGACTTTGTCTGTTTTGATGCGCTTTACGGGTCGGAATTCACACAACGCATTGGGCGGGCTGGTAGGTTACTGGGTAAGAAAAATACCACTCATAGCAGTATTGGGCATGCATTTGTTCAAGGAAAACTCTACTCACAATTAGAAGAGGGCAAAAATTATGATCGTCAGGAATTTGCCGCGCTCGTTAAAGACTCGCTCGGTGAAGACAATCGCTTTTATCACTATATTCAGTCTTATGCTGTACTTGAGGCGTTCTATCCTCTCTATGGACATCTTAGGCGTGTCCCAGAAAACCGTCAAGATCGGGTACGAGAGGTTTTTGAGACAATTCGAAAAGTTTTCGCACCGGAAAGTGACACCACATTTGACGAGATAATGAAGAAGATTCAGTGGCATATAAGATATGAAAACGTCATTGATGCACATGAAAAAAATGTTTACGATAACTTCATTCAACGCGATCAGGAAAAAGCCACATGGAGTTATTTGAAATATCAGAGTTGGCTCAATGGAAAGTTAGAAGAGTTCCAAAATACACCGAGCAAGCAATTGAACACTGCAATCAAAGGTTTCATTAAACGCCGCTCCAATCGAGAAGAAGTCGTTGAACATGCCAAACAGAAACACTGCCCTATCCAGTCGCTATTCAACTTCCGCGGTTCGGATGTTGGCATCCGTTGTGCCATCTATGATCCTTACCATTTTTTTCAGAATACTGCCAACTATACCGAGTATGACCTTTTTCATGTCCTGTTGCACTATGAGTTTACCGTTATTCCGACAAAGGAAAAATATCACGAGTTAACAGGAAATTGGCGGAATTACTGTGAATTTTTTGTGCGGGTTGACGCTCGTAAAGAAGTGTCCGCTAAGATACAATTTGACTATAATGCCGACGATGTTGACAAGGAATACTTTGAACGTCAACACTGCTGGGGACCTACAGCATTGAAAGGAATCCGGTTCAGTCTATCTAACAGAAATTTACCGTTTGAAATGCAGGACATCTTGGAAGATAGATATATTACTTGTCTTCTCTCGAAGATGGAGAATCGTTATGATCTCAGTAACATTCTTGAAACGAAGCGACAGATTGCCTATCCGCTGTTTGTTTCTTTTAATGATGGACAGGAGGAGTATAAATTAATCCTCGGATCCCAAGCGTTTCTAATTCATGCAGAGTTGCAGGGAAAATGGAAAGCGAAAGAACGAACTGTTGCTACATAAGGAAACCACCCATGCCCATCAGCACACTCATCTCACTGATACCCGAAACCGATGTAACGCTCCGTCCGACGATGGGTCACCACGCACACGCCGCGTTTCTCGCGATCCTACGCGAAAGCAACCCAAACCTCGCAGCGACGCTCCACGCACAATCGGCACAAAAGCCGTTTACTGTCTCACCCTTGATTGCGAAGGGGACGCGATATGGAGATCAGCTCCATATCCAAGCAGGCACCGAGTGCAGACTCCGATTCACGTTCCTCAATGACGAGTTGTTTCAACACTTCGGGAAAGCCTTCTTGACACTCA